>JAJYSQ010000036.1 GCA_021793495.1 Actinomycetes bacterium | reverse complement strand
GGGACGGGAATCGGACATCGTCGGTTGCGGCAGCCTGCTGTACGCCGCGCTGACCGGGCGCTGGCCGTACGGTCCTTGCCCCGGGGTCTCACCGACCACGTTGATCGACGGGCACCCGGCCACCCCACGCCAGCTGCGGGCCGGCGTACCGGCCGCGCTCGACGACGTGGTGTGCCGGGCGCTGGGACTGTCCTCGCGGCGAAGCCGCGCACCGTTCGCCTCCTGCACCGAGCTGGTCCAGGCACTCGATGCGTTGCCGCGGCTGCCTCCCGACGACCCGAGCGCGGCACCCGAGACCTGGCCGGTACCCGAGTCCGCCCCGCCCGCCACGGGTTCGCGCCGGCTCACCCTGGCCTGGGTGGGAGTAGCGCTCGCGGTGGTGATCGCGGTGCTGCTCGGCGTGCTGACCGTGATCCAGCTCAACCGTTCCACCGGCGGGCCCACGTCCACCCCGACGACCCCGGCGGTCGCCACGACGGGGGCTCCCCCCGGCCCCACCAACGGATCCACGGTCTCTGGCGGGGTCATCCCGATCGTCTCCGGCAGTGACTTCGACCCGCCTCCGGGCACCGGCAGCGAGAACCCCGGCACGGTCCACCTGGCCTTCGACGGCAACCCCGGCACGGCGTGGCGCACGCTGACCTACTACGGCTCACCCAGCTTTGGTGGGTTGAAGCCGGGCGTGGGCATCGTGGTCGACCTGGGAGCGCCCCGGGCGATCGCGGCCGTCCGCCTCGACCTGGTCGGGCGGGGAACCAGCCTGCAGCTACGGGCGAGCGACACGAAGGGCACCCAGACCTCTCAGTACGCACTGGTCGCGTCGGCCATCGGAGAAGGAACCACCGTGACGCTGCGGCCCACCCAGCCGCTGACCGCCGAGTACCTGCTGGTATGGCTGACCCGGTTGCCCGCCCTGCCCGGCGTGGCTCCTCCGCAGTACCAAGGGGGGATCGCCGAGATCACCGTCTTCGGTGCTGGTCCCACCCGCTCGGCAGGCACCCCCTCAGCAACCGCCGGTACGGGATGAGCGTCCGGCCGCCGACCGTCGTGCCGGCACGGGCGAGGACTCGACGGTGGGGTACCGCGACGACGGTCGTCGTCCTGCTGCTGGTCGGTGGGGTCGTCGCCTCGGCCGTGCACGAGCCCTCGCGCTCCTCGGGGTCCGTCGGTGACCGGCAGGCTACGGGGCAACCCTCGTACGGCACGCCCACCGGGATCGAGCCGGTCCGCCTCGCCCGGACCGGGCTGGACTACACGCCGAGCGTGCTGCCCGGTCTGGTCCGCCACCTGGTGTCGGCGCCCAGCTCAGCGCAGTCCCGTCGCCCGCTGCCGGCGTCGTTCGCCCACTGCGTCACGTCTCTGGCGGGGACCGCGGGCGTCCGGCCTGTTGCGGTCGATGACGCCCGCTTCGAGGGCCACCCGGTCTACGTCGTCGTCCTGCCCGGCAGCAGCCCGGTTGGCCTGGACGTGTGGGTGGTCGGGCGCGAGTGCGTGCCCGGCAGCGAGCAGGTCCGCTACTTCGCCGTGGTCGCCCGCCGGTGATCCGCGTCACGTCGCGCAGACCACGCCGCGGGGCGGAATGCCCAGGGCGCGGCGCATGGTTGATCGGACGTGGCCGACCTCCGAGGTCGGCACGGTGATCGGTCCCGCCTCGGGGTGGGCCGACGAGCGACAGGTGAGGACGACCGTGAGCGAGCACGACCCCCAGATCCATGACGTGATCATCATCGGCTCGGGTCCGGCCGGGTACACCGCGGCGGTGTATGCCGCTCGGGCACGGCTGGCGCCCCTGGTGCTCGAAGGTGCGGTGACCGCCGGCGGGGCGCTGATGAACACCACCGAGGTGGAGAACTTCCCCGGCTTTCCGGACGGGATCATGGGCCCGGACCTGATGGACAACCTGCGCAAGCAGGCCGAGCGCTTCGGTGCCGAGCTGGTCACGGACGACGCGACCTCCGTGGAGCTCACCGGTCCGGTGAAGAAGGTGGTCGATGGCGCCGGGTCGACCCACCTGGCCCGCGCCGTGATCCTGGCCACCGGGTCCGGGTACCGTGAGCTGGGCCTGCCGGACGAGAAGCGCCTGTCCGGCCACGGCGTCTCCTGGTGCGCCACCTGTGACGGCTTCTTCTTCCGCGACCAGGACATCGCCGTGGTCGGCGGCGGGGACTCGGCCATCGAGGAGGCCACCTTCCTGACCCGGTTCGCCCGGTCGGTGACGTTGATCCATCGACGCGACCTGTTGCGGGCCAGCAAGATCATGCAGGATCGTGCCTTCGCCGACCCGAAGCTGCACATCCGGTGGACGTCCGAGGTCGTGACGATCCACGGCGAGACGAAGGTCTCCGGGCTGACGCTGCGCGACACGGTCACCGGCGAGACCTCCCACCTGGCGGTCACCGGACTGTTCGTCGCGATCGGCCACGACCCGCGCAGCGAGCTGGTCGCCGGCCAGCTCGAGCGGGACCCAGAAGGCTACGTCACGGTGCAGGCTCCGACGACCCGTACCAACCTGCCCGGGGTGTTCGCCTGCGGCGACGTGGTGGACCACGTCTACCGTCAGGCGATCACCGCCGCGGGCACCGGTTGTGCCGCCGCCTTGGACGCCGAGCGTTACCTGGCCGCCTCGACGGAGCACCCGACCGTCTGAGCCGCACGTCGCCGCCCGGACCCGCCCAGCCCGTACCACCCACCCCGAGACGATCGAGGACACCGTGACTGGAACCATCACGACCGTGACCGACGCCACCTTCGCCCAGGAGGTGCTGGGCAACGACAAGGTCGTGCTCGTCGACTTCTGGGCCCCCTGGTGCGGGCCGTGCCGCATGATGGCGCCCGTGCTCGCCGAGCTCGCCAACGAGCACGCGGAGCGGATCGTCGTCGCCAAGCTGAACACCGACGAGAACTTCCAGACCGCCACGACGTACGGGATCACCGCCATCCCCACCCTGCTGGTCTTCTCCGGTGGTCAGGTCGTCAAGGAGATCGTCGGGGCAAAGCCGAAGCGGGCGCTGGAGAAGGACCTCTCGGCCTTCCTGCAGCCACAGGGGTGAACAGCCCGCCAGCGGGGTAGCTTGATCGTCCGGACCACGTCGCCGGTGGCGTAGCGTGGCCCGACGAGAACGTAGCGGCCCCGAGGCGAGGAGCACCTAGCCCCACCATGACCAGCAGCCGACCCCCGTCCTACCGCCGCGGCGACCACGGCCCTGCGGTGATCGACATCCGGGTGAAGCTTGCCGGCGTGGGCCTGCTGGAGCGCCCGGACGTGCTGGGGGATGCGGGGCTGGCACTGTTCGACGACGAGTGCGACCTGGCGGTCCGGCGTTTCCAGCAGCAGCGCGGCATCACCGTCGACGGAGTCGTCGGTCCGCTCACCTACCGGACCCTGGACGAAGCGTGCTGGACGCTGGGGGACCGGGTCCTCAGCTATGCGCCGGGACGCCTGATGCGCGGAGACGACGTCGCGGCGCTGCAAGGCCGGTTGCTGAGCATGGGCTTCGACTGTGCCCGGGTCGACGGGGTGTTCGGGGTGGAGACCGACGCGGCGCTGCGGGACTTCCAGCGCAACGTCGGGCTGGTCGCCGACGGCATCTGCGGTCCCGACACCCTGGAGTCGCTGGAGCGGCTGGCGCGCACGATCAGCGGGGGGGCTCCTCAGGGGCTTCGCGAGTCGGTCGCGATCGCCCGCTCCGGGCCGACCCTCGCCGGCAAGGTCATGGTCATCGATCCTGGGCACGGTGGTCAGGACCGCGGGGCCGTGGCGCACGACCTGGACGAGACGGAGCTGGTGGAGGACCTGGCTGCCCGAGTCGAGGGCCGGCTGCTCGCCCTCGGGGTCATCGCCTACCTGACCCGCCCGGTCAGCGGTCCCGGCACCGGCACGCCGCCCGAGCTCGACCAGGATGAGACCCGTCACCACCGCACCATGGCCTCGGAGGAGGCCCGGGCGGCGTTCGCCAACGCCGCCCGCGCCGACCTCGTGCTGTCTCTGCACACCGGGGGCTGGCGGGACCCGGCCGCCGCCGGAGTCGCGTCGTACTACTACGGCAACGACCGGTTCGGGCACTTCTCCGAGGTCGGCCGACGGCTGGCCGACCTCGTCCAGCGGGAGCTGGTCGCCCGCACCGACCTGGTGGACTGCCGGACTCACCCCAAGACCTGGGACCTGCTCCGCCGGACCCGGATGCCGGCCGTACGGGTCGAGCTGGGGTACCTGACCAACCCGGGGGACTCTGCCCGGCTTGCCGAGCCGGAGTTCCGAGACCTGATCGCCGAGGGGCTGATCGTCGCGGTGCAGCGGCTCTACCTGCCCCCGGAGGACGACGCACCCACCGGGGTGCTGCACCTTCCCGAGCTCGCGGCTCTCGGCCGCTGAGGACGGCTCACACGGGCCGTAGCGTCGGCTCGCCCGCCATGCCGAGCAGCCGCTCCAAGGCGACCTCCACGTCCTCCTTCCAGGTCAGCACGTTGCGCAGCTCCAGGCGCAGCCGTGGGTACCGTGGGTGGGCCCGTACCGTCTTGAACCCGACGGCCAGGAGGAAGTCGGCCGGCACCAGACAGCCCCCGCCGACGTAGGCCGCGTCGCCGAACGCCTCGACCGCCCGGATCCCGCGGTGCAACAGGTCCTTGACCACCCCTTGGACCAGCAGCCGGCCGATACCGGCACCGGAGAACTCCGGCAGGACCCGCACGGTCATCAGCAGGGCGGCGTCCCCGGCGACCGGGGAGGTCGGGAAGGAGACCGATCGCGGGACGTACGCCGGCGGGGCGAACAGCACGTAACCGGCCGGGTCCGAGTCGACGTAGGCGATCTTGCCGCAGGAGCCCCAGTCGAGCAGCAGCGACGAGACCCAGGACTCCTTCGCCGCGGCGCGATCCTGCGCGGCGCCGCGCCCGGCGGACCGGTCGGCGGCCACGGGCCCGCGCTCCCAGAACACGCAGCTCCGGCAGCGCTCCGGCAGGTCACCGAGGTTGTCCAGGGTGATGCCGGCCAGGTGACGGGTCATCGCGTACAGGGACCGGGGGCGACGCTGGTGGTCGGCGTGGCGGGTCGATCCCGGGGGCGGGGTCGCAGCATGCTGGCCAGGAAAGCCAGGACAAACCCGGCCGCCACCCACGACAACCGGGCCAGGACGACTCGCTGGCTGCGTGTCATGCCACACTTCCCTTGACCGCCGTGGGTCCGCCACGGCAGCGGGCGACGGTTGAGACCGTGCGGGGCAGGTCCCCGTCCGGCATGGTAGCCACCACTCGGCCGCTGCGGACACCCCGGCCGGGCCGTCGACCCGGGCACCAGCCCACCGGGGATGAGGGAAGAGGTCACAGCGATGTCGCAGGAGACGAGCGCAGAACAGCCGGCCGGCTCGCGCCTGGACCCTCACCTGGCACGGTACGCGCAGCGGACCCGGTCGATGACCGCCTCGGAGATCCGCGCCCTGTTCGCCGTCGCCTCCCGCCCGGAGGTCGTCTCCCTGGCCGGCGGCATGCCGAACCTGGCGGCGTTGCCGCTCGACTCGCTGGGAGAGATGCTCCGGGAGATGACCGCGACCCGCGGGACCGTCGCACTGCAGTACGGGTCTGGCCAGGGTGACGAGCGGCTGCGCGAGCAGATCTGCGAGGTCATGGCCTTGGAGGGGATCACGGCCCACCCGGACGACGTGGTGGTCACCGTCGGCTCCCAGCAGGCGCTCGACCTGGTCGCACGAATCTTTCTCGACCCCGCAGACGTGGTGCTCGCCGAGGCCCCGTCGTACGTCGGTGCCCTCGGTACCTTCGCGGCCTACCAGGCACGCGTGGTCCACGTGGCGATGGACGCCGACGGGCTGGTGCCCGATGCGCTGCGCGCAACCCTGGCGAGCCTGGCGGCTCGCGGCGTGCACCCCAAGCTGCTCTACACGGTGCCCAACCACCACAATCCGATGGGGGTCAGCCTGGCGGCCGAACGCCGCCTCGAGGTCCTGGACATCGCCGACCGGGCGGGGGTCCTGGTCCTGGAGGACAACCCGTACGGGCTGCTCGGCTTCGACGGGAGCACCCACCGCGCGCTGCGGGCCGAGGACGCGCGCAACGTGGTGTACCTGGGGACGTTCTCCAAGACGTTCGCCCCTGGTCTGCGGGTGGGTTGGGCGCTGGCCCCGCACGGCGTCCGGGAACGGCTGGTCCTGGCCAGCGAGGCATCGATCCTGTGCCCCAGCGCGTTCAGCCAGCTCGTGGTGTCCACCTACCTGGATCGGACCCCCTGGCTGGAGCAGGTCAAGAGCTTCCGAGAGATGTACCGTGAGCGGCGCGACGCGATGCTCGAGTCGCTGGCCGCGGTGATGCCCCCCGGCACCCGGTGGACCCGGCCCGAGGGTGGTTTCTACGTGTGGCTCACGCTGCCCGACGGGCTGGACTCCAAGGCGCTGCTCCCCCGGGCGGTCAGTGCCCGGGTGGCGTATGTTCCGGGGACCGCGTTCTACGCCGACGGCACCGGCGGTGAGGCGATGCGGTTGTCGTACTGCTTCCCCAGCCCCGAGCGGATCCGCGACGGGGTGCACCGGCTGGCGGGGGCCATCCAGGCCGAGACCGAGCTGGTCGACACGTTCGGTGCCAGCGGTCGCGGTGCTCCGGATGCCACGGCACCGGCACCCGACACGGTCTGAGGCAAGACATGGGACACTCGTACCATTCACCGAGCTGGGCGGCCGGAGGCGACGTGGCGGCTGGAAGCGACGCGATGGCCGACCGGGGCCGGGTGCTCGTGCTCGCCGGCGGCTTGTGCCATGAGCGTGAGGTCTCGCTGCGTTCAGGCCGACGCGTCGCCGAGGCGTTGCGTGCCCGGGGCGTCGAGGTCGAGGTGCGTGACGTCGACGCCCTGCTGTTGCCGGCCCTGCGCGCCGACCCCCCGTGGGTGGTCTTTCCCGTGCTGCACGGCGCGGTCGGCGAGGACGGCGCGGTCCGCGAGGTGCTGGAGTCGCTCGGCGTGCCCTACGTGGGAGCGGTCCCCGCCGCAGCACGGCTCGCCTTCGACAAGCCCACCGCGAAGACGTTGACGGGTCGGGTGGGGTTGCGCTCTCCCCGGGGGGTCGCCCTGCCTCACCAGCTGTTCCGCGAGCTGGGAGCCCAGGTCCTGATGGACGCGCTGGTGGACCAGATGGGTCTGCCGCTGATGGTGAAGCCCACGCGCGGTGGCTCTGCCCTCGGAGCCAGCGTGGTGCGTGAGCCCGCCGACCTGGCCACCGCGATGATGGGGTGCTTCGCCTACTCCGAGGTCGCGCTGGTGGAGCAGTACATCACCGGGACCGAGGTCGCGGTCGCGGTCGTGGACGTCGGCGACGGCCCGGTGGCTCTGCCCCCGATCGAGATCGTCCCGGACGCGGGGGTGTACGACTACCACGCGAGGTACACCGCCGGGGCGACGGAGTTCTTCGTCCCGCAGCGTCGTGGCCCGTCGGTGGACGAGGAGTGTCGGCAGGTCGCCCTTACCGCGCATCGAACCCTGGGCCTTCGTGACGTGTCCCGGACCGACCTGATCGTGGATGCTGCGGGGATGACCTGGTTCCTCGAGGCAAACGTGGCCCCGGGCATGACCGAGACGTCGTTGCTGCCGATGGCGGCCGAGGCGGCGGGCCTGGACGTGGGCCAGCTCTACCTGGACCTGTGCCGGGTCGCCGGGAGCCGCCGGACCACCGCTGCGGTGTGACCAGCCTCCTCGCGGGGTCCTCGCCGCCGCGTCAGGAATGATCTGGCGGTCCCATCAGCGCGACGATCCGCTCCAGGTCGTCCACCGACGCGAACTCAACGACGATCTTCCCACGGGAACGGCCCAGCTGGACCTTGACCCGGGTCTCGAACCGCTCGGACAACCGCTCCGCGAGGCTGGCGAGACCCGGCGCAACGGGCACCGATCGCCGAGCGCCTCGACGGGGGGCCCGCTGACCCTCGCCGAGAGCCACGATCTCCTCGACCGCCCGGACCGACAAGCCTTCGGCCACGATGCGGTGGGCCAGCGCCTCCTGGGCCACCGAGCCTTCCAGCCCGAGCAGCGCTCGAGCGTGCCCCGCGGACAGCACCCCGGCAGCTATCCGCCGCTGGACGTCGGAGGGCAGACGCAACAGGCGCAACGTGTTGGTGACCTGAGGCCGGGAGCGCCCGAGGCGCACGGCGAGCTCGTCGTGCGTGCAGCCGAAGTCGCCGAGCAGCTGGTCGTAGGCCGCCGCCTCCTCGAGCGGGTTCAGGTCGGCTCGGTGCAGGTTCTCCAGCAGGGCGTCCCGCAGCATCACGTCGTCCCCGGCCGCCCGGACGATCGCCGGCAGCCGGTCCAGGCCGGCCATCTGCGCCGCGCGCCACCGGCGCTCGCCCATCACGAGCTCGTAGCGACCGGCACCGACAGGCCGCACGACCACGGGCTGCAGGACGCCGATCTCGCGGACGGAGTGGACCAGCTCGGCCATCGCCTCCTCGTCGAAGACCTGGCGGGGCTGTCGTGAGTTCGGGGTGATCGAGTCGACCGGCAGCTCCTCGAAGTACGCCGCCGGCGTCGTCGAGGAACCCGAGGGCTCCCCCGCGGTCGAGGCGGTGAGTGCCTCCGCCTCGTTCGCTCGATCCACGGACTGGGGTCCCCCGCTGATCCCGACACCCGACGGGATCAGCGCCCCGAGGCCTCGACCGAGGCCTCGCCGACGGTCACTCACTCTCGTCCTCCCACCACGCCGGCCGGCGCCATCCCGGAAGGATCCGGCTCCGCTGCCGGCTGCGAG
>JAJYSQ010000035.1 GCA_021793495.1 Actinomycetes bacterium | reverse complement strand
ACATCAAGACTTCGTCATGCTCTGGGCAACTCTACCCCGATCGGCGGCCGACGCACCTGCTCGGCGGCCGACGCACCTGCTCGGCGGCCGACGCACGCCGATCGCCTCCGGCCTCTACGGTGGTGAGGTGCTGGCGATGTACGACACCCGTCACCGCGGTACCCAGCCGGTGCTTGCCGCCGGCGGCGGTCTGCTGCGGATGTACGCCTGCGGCCCGACCGTGTACCGGTACGCCCACGTCGGCAACCTGCGGACCTTCCTGCTCACCGACCTGGTCCGGCGGGTGGCCTCGGTGGTGCACGGCCGTCAGGTGCTCGTGGTGTCCAACATCACCGACGTCGGGCACCTGGCCGACGACACCGTGCTGCCGGGGCTCGGGGAGGAGGGCGTCGAGGGCGAGGACAAGGTGCTGGCCCAGGCCGCCCTGGAGGGCCGGGACCCACGAGAGATCGTGCGCTTCTACACCGAGGCCTACCACCGGGACCTGGCGGCGCTGAACATCGCGCGGGCAGACATCGAGCCGACCGCGAGCAACTCGATCGACCTGATGATCGACCTGGTCTCCCGCCTGGTTGACAGCGGTCACGCCTACGTCGCTGATGGCGGCGGCGTGTTCTTCGATGCCCGTTCCTTCCCGTCGTACGGAGAGATCTCCGGGAACCGGCTGGACGCACTGCGCCCCGGCCACCGGAGGGAGGCCGCGGTGCTGGCCGCCGGCAAGCGTTTCCACGCCGACTGGGCGCTGTGGAGAAGCGCCGGGGCTCGCCGCCAGCTGGTCTGGAACTCCCCCTGGGGGCCGGGGTACCCCGGCTGGCACGTCGAGTGTTCCGCGATGAGCCTGCACCACCTCGGGGAGCGGATCGACGTGCACACCGGCGGCATCGACCTGCGCTTCCCGCACCACGAGGACGAGCGCGCCCAGTCCGAGGCGGTGGTCGGCCACGAGGTGGTCCGCCACTGGGTGCATGGCGAACACCTCCTGTTCGACGGCCGGAAGATGGCCAAGTCCAGCGGGAACGTGGTGCTGCTCACCGACCTGCCCGACCGTGGGCTGGACCCGCTGGCGCTGCGGCTCGCCTTCCTGCGTGCCCGGTACCGGACGCAGCTGGACCTGACCTGGCAGTCGCTGGCCGACGCCGACCGCCAGCTGGCCCGGTGGCGCGCCCTGATGGCGACGTGGAGCCAGTCGCCCGGCCACCCGATCGACGAGGGGGTGCGCGCACGGGCCGAGCAGGCGCTGGACGACGACCTGGACACCCCGCGCGTGCTGCAGCTGATGCGGACGGCGGAGGGCGACCGGTCGATGTCTGACGGCGCTCGGTTCGAGCTGTTCGCCTACCTCGACCGAGTGCTCGCCCTGGACCTGGCACGCGACGTCGGCCGGGCTGCTCCCACGCCGCACCTTCCGACCGGAGCCGCCGAGCTGATCGAAGCCCGTGCCCGGGCGCGGGCGGCCAAGGACTGGGCCGAGTCCGACCGGGTGCGCGAGGCCTTGGCCGCGCTCGGGGTCACGGTCATCGATACCGCGGATGGCCAGCGGTGGAGCCTGGCCACGCCCTGACCCCGCACCGTCAGGACCGGGTCAAGGCGTCGGTGCCGCCACGGGGCTCGACGGTACGGTCGGGGTCGGCCCGCAGATGATGTGGGCTGCCGGGTCGTACCGATGTCCCCGTAGTGGGTGCTCCACCACCGTACGGTGGTGCTCCACGTCGGGCTGCCCGGCGAAGAATTCTGCGTCGGCGGAGAATGCTGCGTTGAGGGTGGTGGTCGCCACCGGGGAGACGGCCCCGCCGAGTGCGGTGGCGAACCGACCATCGAGGATGATCGTTCCCTCGGTGAACCCGTTCGCCGCGGTTCGCTCCCCCACCACCTGGTTGAGGCTGAACGTCCCGCCGGCAGGCCGCGTACGGGTACGTCGTGGTGAACTCACCGGCCACCTCGGGTACCACCTGGGGACCGGAAGCGCCGATCACGATCCGCGCGTCCCGAGCGGGGCGCACCGCGCGAGGCACCAGCGCAAACACCTCGGCGCGCAGCCGCGCACCGTCGACGACCGGGACGAGCCTGCCCTTCGTCGCCGGGTCCTCCCCCGGCTGCACGGTGAGTGCCGCTCCCAGGGTCGCGGGTGTGAGGTGGGTCGTGAAGCCGGCCAGCTCGACGGTGACCGGGGCGACCAACCGAGACCGGTCCGTGCGCAGCACCGGGGAGACGTCACGGCCGCCGGACAACCTCAGCGCCAACCCTCCGAACACTCGCCAGGGGGCCTGGCTGCCGGTGCCGGCCGAGGCGACCGTCGCCGGCAGGTCGAGGCGCAGGCCGGCCTGCGCGGGTGAGGATCTGTCCGACCACTTCGCCGGCACGCACCGGGATCGGTCGCGCGAGACGACCAGACACCGCCTGACCCGATCGCTGTTCGGCGGCGAGCCGGTTCATCCCGCCGATGTCGACCCCGAGCACGCGGGTGCCTCGAGGGACACCCGGCCCCACCACCAGCCAGGCGCCCAACCAGGCCACCGTGACCAGCCCGAGGAGCCCGACGGCGAGGCGACCGAGCCCCGGTGCCCGGCGAGCACCGGGATCGTGGCGACGGAGGGAACGTCCGGACGCGTGGGCACGGTCATCCTCGGGAGGGGTCAGCTGGACTGCCCGGCAGGACCGGTGGACCTGCCGTCCGGGCAACCGCAGGCGGCAGCGATGTTCAGTACAACGTCATGCCCACGTCATTCTACGGTCATGGGTACGCCGGGTTCGACCGCCATGCCGCTGAGCTGCGCGAGCCGTCGGTACCGGCCGCGGAAGTGCACGAGCGGGGCCTGCTCCGGGTGCGGCAGCTCCAGTCCCAGCACCTCACCCACGACCAGGGAGTGGTCACCGCCGTCGTAGACCGCCCAGCTGCGGCACTCCAGCCAGGCCAGCGCGTCGGACAGCAGGGCAGCACCGGTATGCGCACCACGCCGGTGGGCCACCCGGTCCATCTGCCGGTAGAGCGGACGGCCCGACAGCGCGAACCACGTGGCCGCCGGGCGGGCGTGCTCGTCGAGGACCGAGACCGCCCACCGACCCGAGGCCATGACCGCGTCGTGCAGCCGCGCCTCCTTCTCCACGCTCACCAGCACCAGCACCGGATCCAGGGACACCGAGGTGAACGCCGTCGCGGTCATCGCGTAGTCCAGGTCCTCGACGACCGCGGTCACCACGGTCACCCCCGTGGTGAACCGGCCCATCGCGGTCCGCAACCCGTCACCGGAGACGGGGTCGGTCAGGATCACCCCAGGACCCTACCGGCGGGGGTGCCGACTCGCCCGGCACGTCCCAGGCCCCACGACGGCGCACGCCGCACCTGGTCAGGCGTGGGGCGCGCGGACGTGACGGGCTCCCGCGATGACCACGGCCGCCGGCTGCTCGACCAGGCGCAGCGTGGTCAGGGCGGACTCGCCGAACGCGTTCGGGGTGGAGGCGCAGAGCCCGAGCACGCCCAGCACGGCGCCACCGGCCTTCAGCGGCATGGACAAGAACGTCGCCATCCGTCCTTCGTCGTCGGCTCCCAGCAGCCCGCCAGGGTCGGCGACCCGGGGCACCAGCTCGGTGGCCGCGACCGCACAGCCGCCCGCCTGAGTGGCGGCGTCGGCCAGCGCAGCGAAGAACTCCCGGTACTCGGCCTGGGATACCTCTCGAGCCACCGTGATGTAGGTCGCGCGGTCGTCGAGCATCAGCACGGCCGCCATGTCGTAACCGACGACGCGGCCAAGCACCGCCAGCACCGCAGCGACGGTCTCCTCGAACCCCCGGACGTCCGCGGCGATCTGGGTCACCTCGCTGGCCACCGAGGACTCGAACAGCTGGCGATCCAAGATCTCGCACACCCGGGTCAGCACGTCGTCGTCGCTGAGCTCGACCGGGTCGGGCCGGTAGACCGGTCGTCCACCGCGGCGCTCGTCCGCAGCGGCCAGCACCTCACGGATGGCCTCCACCAGCTCGGGTGCTTCGAAGTCCTTGGTGAGGAATCGCTCCGCTCCCGTCTGGGCCCCCCAGTACCGGTCGCTGGCGGCGTCCAGCGAGGTGAGCAGCACCAGCGGCACGTCCTGGGTCTGCCAGTCGTCCTTCAGCAGCCGGGCCGCGACATACCCGGAGACCCGAGGCATCTGCACATCCAGGATCGCCGCGTCCGGGCGGTCGGCGAACGCGGCCTGCACGGCCTCGACACCATCGGCGACGGCCACGACGTCGAAGCCCTCACGCTCGAGCACCGAGGTCACGATCCGCCGCATGGTAGGGCTGTCGTCGGCGACCAGGACCGTGGGCATCGTGATTCTCCTGCCGATGAGGTGCCGGAAGATCCCGGCGTACGGGTCAGCGACCGATGAGACGGCGCACCGTGCCTACCAAGTCGTCCTGGTTGAAGTCGGCCTTGAGCAGATACGCGGTGGCACCTGCCTCCAACCCGGCCCGGCGGTCTGCCGCATCGTCGCGCGACGTCATGATCACCACCGGCACGTCCTCCCAGCCGTGGGTTCGACGAATCGTCCGGGTGAGGGCAAATCCATCCATGCCCGGCATCTCCACGTCGGAGACGACGAGGTCGACCGGCGGTGAGCCCAGCCGCCGGGCGCCGTCCATCCCGTCCACGGCGGTCAGCACCTCGTACCCGGCATTGGACAGGATGACCCGCTCCAGCTCGCGGACACCGACCGAGTCCTCGACCACCAGGACTCGGGGTCGCGGACCGGGACGTCCCGGCGTCCGGTCGACGACCGGGTCGTAGCTCGGCGCGACCCGGGGGTCGCCCAGACCCGGCCCTCGGCCGGCCAGGGCACGCACGTCGAGCAGCAGAAGGACCCGGCCGTCCTCGTCGATCGTTGCCCCCACCAGGGCGGTGGTCTGCGCGGATGCCCCTCGGGGAGTGGCTGCGCGCAGCGCCATCCGGCCCTCCAGGAACCCCCCGAGGTCCTTGACGACGACCTCACGCTCCCCGTCCAGGCCGTCAACGACCCACCCCAGCAATCCGCCGGCGGCTGGACGTACCAGCACGGCAACCCCGGGGTTCCCGGCAGGACGCGTCGGTGCCGGGTGCGCGAGCGCCTCACCCAGGTCGAGCAGGGGGACGGTGCGTTCCCGGTGGGTGAGCAGCCGGTGGCCGGCCAGGGTCGTCGGCGGATGGTCGGCGAGCCGGACCACCTCGGCGACCGTGGCCACGGGCAGGGCGTACCGCTCGTGACCCACCCGGGCGATCAGCGCCCGGAGCACCCCCAGAGCCACCGGCAACGTCAGCACGAACCGGGTGCCCTGCCCGGGCACGGAATCGACCTCGACCACCCCGCCGAGGCTGCGGACGGCGGTCTGCACCACGTCCAGGCCGACACCCCGACCCGACGACCGGGTGGCCTCGGACCGGGTGCTGAACCCCGGGGAGAACAGCAGCGCATGCAGCGCGGCGGGAGACATCTCGTCGGCCTCCCCCACCAGGCCGGTGGCCACGGCCCGGGTCCGGACCGCTTGCTCGTCGATCCCCCGGCCGTCGTCGGCCACCTCCACCACCACGGTCGCTCCGGCGGCCCGCGCCCCGACCCGTACGGTCGCCACCGCCGGCTTTCCGGCTACCCGTCGGACCTCGGCGGGTTCCACCCCGTGATCAACGGCGTTGGTGACCAGGTGGCGCAGCGCATCGGCGACCGCGTCGAGCACCCGGGTGTCCAGCTCGACGTCCTCACCGTCGAGCTCCAGCCTGACCTCACGACCCGTGGTGGCGGCCAGCGACGCGACCAGCCCACCGAAGGCCGCCACCACCCGACGCAAGGGCACCATCGCCAGGCCCATCGCATCGACGCGGACGGCTGCGACCCGCTCGGCCAGCGCCTCGGCCTGACCCCGCAGCGCACCAGCCGAACGCGTCAGGTCACGGGTCCACCGGTCCAGCTCCCGGGCCCGGTCCCTGCCGGTGACATCCAGGGCCGCACGCGGATCCGCCGTGTCGCTCGCCAGGCCGGCCAGACCTTCGGCGGCGGCCAACAGCCGGGTGGTCTGCCGGTCGAGCCGGCGGGCCGCGAGCTCGGCCTCCCCGACGGCGTCGAGCAGCCCGTGCAGCCTCGGCACCGGCACCCGCACGGTGCTGGCCGGGCGCTGCCCACCCACCGCGCCCGCCACGTCCACCGTCTCGGGCAGCGGCTCGTCGGGGGGCAGCCGGGAGCTGCCGGGCACGGCCCGGTCGAGGACGTCGATCGCCTCCAGCAGCACGTCAGCCGGCCGGTCGGCCGGCCCGAGACGCCCGTCGCGGATCCCACAGAGGACGTCCTCCACCCGATGGGCCAGCGTCACCACGTCGTCCAACCCGAGCATCCGGGCAGACCCCTTCACCGTGTGCGCGTCACGCAGCAGCCTGTCGACCCTCGGACGTGGTGCGGGGTCGACGCCCAGCCGAGCCACCCCGGCCCGCAGGGTGGCCAGCCGATCGGTCATCTCCGCACGGAAGGTGGCCACCAGCTCCGGGTCTCCCGCCCACGAGGTCGTCACCGCTCAGGCCACGCGAAACTGCGCGATCGATGCTCGCAGATCGGCCGCCAACAGGTTCAGCTCCGAGGCCGCGGCCGCGGTCTGCTTGGAGCCCACCGCATACTGCCGGGAGACGTCCGAGACCTGCGTCATGGCGGCGACCACCTGGTCGGAGGCGGACCGCTGCTGCTGGGTAGCGATCGAGATCTCCTTGGCCGCGGTGGTCGTCTCGTCCACCATCCCGGAGATCCGCTCGAGGGCGTCGACCACGTCTCGGGACAGCGCAGCCCCCCGGTGCACCTCCTTCGCGCCCTCCTCACTGGCCACGATGGTGGCATTCGTCTCGGTCTGGATCTGGCTGACGATCGTCTGGATCTGACTGGCGGACTGTCCGGACCGCTCCGCCAGCTTGCGGATCTCGGCCGCCACCACGGCGAACCCTCGTCCTTGGTCACCGGCCCGAGCGGCTTCGATGGCGGCGTTGAGCGCCAGCAGGTTCGTCTGGTCGGCCAGATCGTCGATCACCTGCAGGATCCGGCCGATCTCCTGGCTCTTCTCCCCCAGCACCAGCGAGCGTGCCGCGATCGTCTCAACGCGCACGGCGATCGCGTCCATCGAGCGCACCGAGGCGGCCACCGCCTGACGACCCTCCTCGGCGTGGTGCAACGTCTCGCCAGCGAACCGCGCCACCGATTCGGCGGTGTCGGCGATCTGGGCTGCCGTCGCGGCCAGCTCCTCGATGGTCGAGGTCGTCTGGGCCACCGCCGAGGACTGCTCGGTGGCGCTGATCGCGTGGTCCTCGGCGGTGGCCAGCAGCTGCTCGGCGCTGGCCGAGATCTGCTCGCCACCACCACGAACCTGGTCGACCAGCAGCCGCAGGTTGCCCACCGTGTGGTTGAACGCCTCGGTGAGGGCGAGCACGGCCGAATTCACCGTGGCCGGGTCCGGGGTACGGGCTTCGGCGGCCAGGTCGCCCTGGGCGGTGCGGGCCAACGCCTCGGACAAGTCGGCGACCTGGGCGGCCAGCGTGTTCCGCTCCGAGCTGGCCCGTCGCTCCAGGCCGAACAACGAGTCGGCGAGCTCTCCGTCGATCAGCGCCATCGCCAGCAGGGTGCCGGCAACCACCACCAGCAGGCCGTACTCGGCCGGCGTGACCGACCGGGACAACACCCCCGCCACGGCCAGCGCGACCACCACGCCCAGGCCGACCAGGGCATTGGACACCCGGGGGGCCACCACCGCGGCGAACACCAGGACCGGGGCGAACAGCACCCAGAGCGGACCGGCCAGTCCGCCGGTGACCGCGACGAGCCCGGCCAGGACCACGACCCAGGCGCCCAGCAGCCCGCGTGCCGCCCAGCGCCGCGCCGGATCCCGTCCGGAGCCCCCGGGCCGGGGTGCGGCCACCGCGAGCACGCTGGCGGTGGCCGCCACGACCACCCCCGCCACGCCCCACAGGGCTGCGGCCGCCGGGTGGACGATCACGCTCTCGGCGTACCGGCCGACGATCACGGTACCGACGGCGGCCAGCAGGAGGCTGACCCACATGCCGACGGCCGCCACCCCCAGCAGTCGCCTGAAGGTGTCCACCGGCTGGATCCCTCCCTCGCGCATGGCCTCGACGTACGGCTGATGCATCGGCCCAGCACCGGCCGGGCTGAAGCCTGCGCCGATGCTGCGGTCGTCGCACCCGGCGCGCCCGGGCTACACCTCGCCCAGCAGGCTGCGCAGCCCGACCACGCCGGCAGCGCTGAGCACCCCGACCGTCTCGGACCCGACCTGGACCACGTCGACCACCAGTCCGGCCGCGCCGCCGGTCACCGGGACCCGGCCAGCAGACCCGGCAGCCTGCAGGACACCGCCCACCGCATCGACCCGAAGGCCCACCGTGATGCCACCAGCGGCGACCACGGCGAGCCGGGCAGCAGGTACGTCCGGGTCGCCATGGGACGCGACCCCCGGCAGACCCAGCAGGGTGCGCAGGTCCACGACGGCGAGCACGCGTCCGCGCCAGTTGGCCAGGCCGAGCACCCACCGCGGGAGGCCGGGAACGCGGGTCACCTCGGGCATCACCGCGATGTGCACGACGTCCGGCAGCGGCAGCAGGTACCGCTCACCACCGAGCATGACCCCGATCCCCCGAAACCCCGGCCGGTCCAGCAGGTCCGGATCGTCGTACCCCGTCCGGCGAGAACCACCGGCCGGTTCCGGGACGCTGGCCGCCATGGGGATGGCATCGGCAGGCTGAGCACCCGCATTGAGGACGACTGCTTCACGGAGAACGTCGCGGTGCGGACGCCGAGGCGTCTCGGCCGAGAGCCGCCCGTGCGCCGTACGGCCAGACGGCCGCAGCGCCGCCGATCAAGGTCCCACCGAACAACCAGGCGTAGGACATCGTCCCCGCAGTGAGCACCAGGTCCCCCTCGGCGCGTGGCAGGCTC
>JAJYSQ010000034.1 GCA_021793495.1 Actinomycetes bacterium | reverse complement strand
CGACTTATTCGATCGGCGGTCGGCGCTCACCCGCCTCGAGCTGGCCACGGCCGACATCGTCGAATGCTTCACTCCCTACCGGCCCGACACGTACACCCGCGGGCTCGCCGAGCAGAATCTCCGGGCAAAACTTCGAGACCGTAACTTCTGGAATGGCCTGAACCCGCTCGTCGCGGCGTGGCCCGAAGGCTACGAGATCGACTCCGCCGCCGAGCTGGTGATCGCCGACGTCTTCTCGCTGCTGTAGAGGGGGCCGCCGAGTCCTCTGGTTCTCGGACGGGACGAGCTCGGCACTGCAGTTCGTGTAGTTCATGGAGGACGTGGAGGGGCCCACGCCTACGTCCCTGCCTGCCGGGGCGCCACCGGCGGGTCAAGCACCGGCGGGTCGAGCAGCGGGGGGTCGAGAGCGGTCACGGTCACCGGCTGCCCGACCTCGACCGGGGCGTCCAGGTGCGCCTCCACCCTGACCGGGGCGCCCTCGGGCAGCTCGCGCCCACCGCGCCCGGCACCCGCCCCGGGCAGCTCGAGCGTCACGCGCACCCGCGGCCCGTGCGGCTGCACCCTCACCACGCACCCGGTGAGCACGATCCCCCGCTCCGACCAGGCCCCGCTCACCACCCGGTCCGGATGCACCCCCCGCCACGTACCGTCCCCGGTCACGGTCGGCGGCAGCACTCCCCGATACCCCAACAGCCCGGCCACCTCGGAGGTCCGCGGATCGCGTACCAGCTCGGCCGACCCCCCCACGGCCAGCAGACGCCCACCATGGATCACCCCGAGCCGGCCAGAGAACCCCTGTGCCTCCCCCAGCTCGTGGCTGACCAGGATCGCCGCCACCCGCCGCTCGGCGAGCACCCGGTCCACCAGCCCGGCAAGCTCCGCACGAGCCGCCGGGTCCAGCCCGGCGAACGGCTCGTCCAGCAGCACCAGGTCCACGTCGGTGACCAGCACCCGGCCCAGCGCGACCCGCTGCGCCTGACCGCCGGACAGCTCCCGAGGCCGCGCGCCCAGCAGCCCGGTGAGCCCCAGCGCCTCGGTGAGCCCGGGCAGCCGGTCGCGCTGCGCCGGGCTGCGTGCCCCGTACGCCAAGTTGGCCGCCACGTCCAGGTGGGCGAACAGCCCCGGAGCCTGGGCCAGCAGCCCGATCCGCCGGTCGGGCAGCGCAACGACCCGGCACGGCGGGGCACTGGTCAACGTCCGGCCGCCGAGCACCACATGCCCTCTGGACGGACGTACCAGTCCGGCGATGGTCTCCAGCACCGTTGTCTTGCCCGACCCGCTGGGCCCGTACAACGCCAACCGTCCCGCCACACCCACGCAGAACGCGGCACGCACCACGAACGACGAGCGCGGCACCTCAACGTCGACGTCGAGCACGCGCACTCCACAGGTAGGCAGCCAACGGGACCGGCACCGCGACCAGCAGCAGCGCCGCCGCGTACGGCAAGGCCTGCTCCAACCCCACCTCCTCCAAGGTCGTCCACACCGCCAACGGCAGCCCGTACGGATGGTAGGCAATGATGATCACCGCGCCGAACGCGCCGACCGCCCGGGCCCACGCGGCGGCCAGCGCGGCAGCCAGGCCCGGGGCGGCCAGCGGCAGGCTCACCCGGCGGAACGTCCGTACCGGACGGTCCCCCAGCAGCCCCGCGGTCACCGCCAGCCGTGGGTCCAGCGCGGCGAACGCGGCCTGCGCGCCGAGCACGTAGTACGGCGCGGCCTCGTACACCTCGGCGACCACCAAGGCCAGGAACGTGTTGGTGGCCGACAGGTGCACATCGGCCAGCAGCCGGCCGACCGCGGTGTACGGACCGACCAGGAACACCAGCAGCAGCCCGATCACCAGCGGCGGCATGAGCTGCATGAGCAGCAGCCCCGCCTCCCACACCCGGGGCGCGGGCAGCCGCCCGGTGGCCAGCATCCAGGCCAGACCGGTCCCACCGAGCACCAGCACGGTCAGCGCGATCCCGGCCGAGCCCAGCGACACCCACACCGGGGACCATCCCGGGCCGGTCCGCCCGGTGGCGGCGATGGTACGAGCGTGCAGCCGGGTCACCAGCGGCAGCAGCGGCGCGAGCATCACCAGCCACACGAGGAGGCTGGCCAGCACCGCGAACGTGTGCCCGGCGCGCCGGCCCGCGGCGAACGGTACGGACGTGCCGATGAGCACCGGGGGCGGCCCGGTGGACGGCGCACCGGATCCAGGGGGCACCCCGGCAGCCTAGTCAGTGGCAGTGGCGCTCGTCAGCCCCGGTGACCGGTGGGCCGGGTGGTACGCGATCCCGGTGACCGGTGAGCCGGGTGGCCGGTGGCGCGCGCCCAGCTAGCCGGCCGGTCACCATGAAGCGCCCCACCCCACCCCCCACCACCCCCCCTGAACACCCCTGAACCGAGCATCGCTCAGCGCAACCGACACTCGGTCAGCGCAACCGGCGCCGGACAACCACGGCGAGCTGGACCAGCCCGACCGCGCCCAGCACGGCCCAGGCCACACCCCCGGCGGAGGCCAGCAGGCGCACTCCGTGGCCAGGCAGCCCGGCCATCGCGGCCAGCCCACCGGCGCCCAGGGTGACCGCCGTGACGATCACCCGCGTGGGTCGTTCCGCGACGGTCACGACCCCCACGTCGTCCATCCCGGCCGCCGCCGCCCGCGCCCGCAGGTACTCCTGCAGGAAGGTGGCCAACCCGCCGGCCACGACCAGCCCGACCGGCGCACCGAGCCGCCACAGCGCGGCCAGGAACAGCACGTCACCGACTCGGTCGGCCATCGAGTCCAGCACGAATCCCGTACGGGTGTCTCGTCCCGTCAGCACGGCCACGGCCCCGTCCATGCTGTCCACCAGGCCAGCGATCACGGCCAGCCCGCCAGCGGCCGCGACCCAGCCTCCGCCGGCCCACGTCACGCCGGCCCACGTCACGCCGAGCACGCCAGCGGCCACCACGACCCCAGCCAGGGTCACGGCATCCGGCCCTAGCCCACGGGCCGCCAACGGCCGAGCACCGACGTACGCCAGGCCCAACCACCCGCTGACGAACCGGGAGGACCGAGGGTCGTACCCACCGTGCAGCACCGACCATCGCGCCAGGTAGGTGTCCCGATCCGGGACCAGGATGCGCCGCACCTCAGCGCGGGGCCGGAGACCGTCGGGCTCGCAGACCTAGGGCCTGGTAGATCTCCAGGGTGGCCGTGGACCGGTTCAGCGTGTAGAAGTGCAGGCCCGGGGCTCCCGCGTCGAGCAGCTCGGCAGCCAGCTCGGTGGCCGCCTCGACCCCGACGGCGCGCACCGCGGCGGGGTCGTCGCCGACCGCCGCCAGCCGCCGGGCCAACCTCTCGGGCACCTCGGTCCCGGACAGCGCGGCGAACCGCTCGACCTGCGCACGGTTGGTCACCGGCATGATCCCCGGGATGATCGGGATGGTCACGCCGTGGCCCGAGGCGCGTTCGACCAGCGCGAGGTACCGGTCCGCGTCGAAGAAGAACTGGGTGACCGCCCAGCGCGCCCCCGCCTCGGCCTTGCCGGCCAGCACACGGGCGTCCTGGTCGAGGTCCAGGGACTCGGGGTGGCCGTCCGGGAACGCCGCCACCCCGACGCAGAAGTCCCCGAGGTCCTTGACCAGCGCGACCAGCTGGTCGGCGTGCGCCAGACCCCCCGGATGGGTGACCCAGTGGCGTCCCTGGCCCGCCGGTGGGTCTCCGCGCAAGGCCAGCACGTTGCGGACCCCGGCGTCGGCGTACGCCCCGATCACCGAGCGCAGCGTGGCCACGGAAGCGCCAGCGCACGTCAGGTGCCCGACGGGAGTGAGGGTGGTCTGGGCGGCGATCTGCCCGGTGAGGTGCACGGTGCGATCCCGGGTGGACCCACCGGCCCCGTAGGTGACCGACACGAACGTGGGCGCCAGCGGCTCCAGCCGGCGGATGGCCGCCCACAGCGCCTGCTCTCCCTCGGCATCCCGGGGCGGGAAGAACTCGAAGGAGAAGGAACGCTCCCCGCTGGCGAGGAGCTCGCTGATCGTCGACGCACTGCCCGGCATCGTCGAGGGCACTCCCAGGGCCATGCGGGCAGGGTAGCCGGGTACCCATCGATGCGCGTGCCGCGCGGACCGGCCGTACCCTCGGACCGTGACCAGCCTTGCGCCTGAAGCCGGATCCCGGCTGGCCGGGCCGGCGCCCGGGCAGGAACGAGCGGCCGGGCCGGCGCCCGGGCAGGAACGAGTGGCCGAGCGGGTGGCCGCGGTGCTCACCGACTTCCTGGACGCACAGCGCACCGTGCTCGCCGAGGTGGGCGAGGAGCTCGCCGCGCTCCTGGACGCGATCGGCGACCTGCTGGCCGGGGGCAAGCGGCTGCGCCCGCTGTTCTGCTACTGGGGGTACCGCGGCACCGGCGCGCCGGACACCGACGCGGTGGTCGCCGCGGCGGCCAGCCTCGAGATGTTCCACGCGGCCGCCCTGGTGCACGACGACGTGATGGACGGCAGCGACACCCGCCGCGGTCTGCCGGCGGCCCATCGCCGCTTCGCCACCCTGCACCGGCAGTCCGGGTGGCGGGGGTCGGATGCGTCGTTCGGCATCGCTGGGGCGATCCTGCTCGGTGACCTCGCACTGACCTGGTCGGACCAGCTGTTCGCCGCGGCCCGCCTGGATGCACCGGCGCTCACCCGGGGGCGCACGGTGTTCGACCGGATGCGCACCGAGCTGATGGGAGGGCAGTACCTCGACATGCTCGAGCAGGTGCGCGACGGCGGCTCGGTGAGCCGGGCTCGACGGGTCATCCGGTACAAGAGCGCCAAGTACACGGTGGAGCAGCCGCTGCCGCTCGGTGGGGCGCTCGCCGGTGCCGACGCCGCGCTGCTGGGCACCTACTCGGCCTACGGGATGCCGCTGGGCGAAGCCTTCCAGCTGCGCGACGACGTCCTGGGCGTGTTCGGTGACCCCGGTCAGACCGGCAAGCCAGCCGGGGACGACCTCCGCGAGGGCAAGCGGACCGTCCTGGTAGCCATGGCGCTCGAGCACGCCACGACCACGCAGTCCGCAGTGCTGCACGCCGCGCTGGGCGATCCGTACCTGGACGCCGACGGGGTCGCCACCGCTCGCCAGGTGCTCGTGGACACCGGTGCCCTGACGGGGGTGGAACGGATGATCGAGTCGCTGACCGAGCAAGCGGTCCGGTCGCTGGACGACGCGGCGACGCGCGTCGGCCTGGCCGAACCGGCGCTGCGGGTGCTGGCCCAGCTCGCCGAGGACGCCACCGTGCGGGTCGGGTGAGCAACCGCCGGATGCGGACGGTCACCGGGCCGACCCAGCGGATCGTCGTCGTCGGCGCCGGGCTGGGCGGGCTGTCCGCGGCGCTGCGGCTGGCGGGGGCCGGGCGCGAGGTCACCGTCCTCGAGCGTGCCGGTGTCCCCGGCGGCCGGGCCGGCCTGCTCGAGACGGGCGGGTACTCCTTCGACACCGGACCGACCGTCCTCACCCTGCCCGACCTGGTCGCCGACGCCCTGGACGCGGTGGGCGAGCGGCTGGAGGACTGGGTGACGCTGCGCCCGGTCACCCCGGCGTACCGGGCCCGGTACGCCGACGGCAGCCACCTCGACGTCCTGGCCGACCCCGAGGCGATGGCTGCGGAGATCGAACGGGTGATCGGTCCCGCCGAGGCCGCCGGGTACCAGCGGTACGTCGGCTTCGTCTCCGAGCTCTACCGGCTGCAGATGCGCCACTTCATCGACCGCAACCTCGACTCCCCGGCCGACCTGCTGACCCCGTCCTTGGCCCGGCTGGCGGTCCTCGGCGGGTTCCGCCGACTGGCCCCGAAGGTCGAGCAGTACCTCAAGGACCCACGCACCCAACGAGTCTTCTCGTTCCAGTCGATGTACGCCGGGCTCTCCCCGTACGACGCCCTGGCGATCTACGCGGTCATCGCGTACATGGACTCGGTCGCCGGGGTGTTCTTCCCGGTCGGCGGGGTGCACGCGCTGCCCCGCGGGCTGGCCGGCGCGGCCGTCAAGCACGGGGTGACGCTGCGGTACCACACCACCGTGACGGGCATCGAGCGGGTCGGGCGGCGCGCGGTGGCGGTACGGACCGCGGACGGTGAACGCATCCCGGCCGACGTCGTGGTGCTCAACCCCGACCTGCCGGTGGCCTACCGCGACCTGATCGGCACGGTGCCCTGGTCGGTCCGTCGGGTCCGCTGCTCCCCCTCGGCCGTCGTCCTGCTGGCCGGCTCCCGAGCCCGTTACCCGGACCCGGTGCACCACACGATCCTGTTCGGCGACGCCTGGGACCAGGTGTTCCGGGAGATCATCGACGACGGGCGGGTGATGAGCGACCCGTCCCTGCTGGTCACCAACCCGACCGTCTCGGACCCGACGCTCGCTCCCGACGGCCGCGAGATCTACGCCGTGCTCGCCCCCACCCCGAACCTGGTGGCCGGCACCCGTTCGGGGCTGGACTGGTCGCGGCAGGCCGTGCCGTACCGCGAGCACCTGCTGGCGACCCTGGAGGCCCGGGGCTACCCGGGGTTCACCGAGGCCATCGAGGCAGAGCAGATGACCACGCCGCTGGACTGGCAGGCCCAGGGCATGATGGCCGGCACCCCGTTCGCCGCGGCCCACTCGTTCGCCCAGACCGGCCCGTTCCGACCGGGCAATCTATGGGGCGAGAACGTGGTGCTCACCGGATCCGGTACCCAGCCGGGCATCGGGGTGCCGATGGTCCTGGTGTCGGGGCGGCTGGCGGCCGAGCGGATCCTCGGCCCGGACCGGACCTACCGCTCACGCGCCTGGCGGTGAGCGCGGGGCTGGGCGCCTGGCGGTGAGCGCGGGGCTGGGCGTCGGCACGGCCCAGCCCGTAGGCCTGACCCATGATCGGGCCGACCGGTTAGGCTACCCGCGTGTCGATGGCGACGATCACCTCCTCCGGTGACCCCGAGCTGGGTGCCGACAGGTCCGGGTCGCTCGCACCCGACGCAGGGCGTGTCCCGCTGCCCCGACAGATCCTCGTGGTCGGGGCCGTTGGCGGGCTCCTGCTGGGAATCGGTGCGTTCCGCCTCGGAGTCACCCCGACCCCTGACCCGTTCGTCGACCTGCCGGGCCTGCACTGGCTGTCGACCAGCCCTTCCGGCGCGTTCGCCGCGATGGGCCTGATCGTCACCGGGATGGCCCTGCTGGTCGGCGCGTGGCTGGCCATCGGCCGGGTGTTCTGGCAGGGCCGGCGGCTCAGCCCGGGCAGTCTGCGGCGCGCGTTCTGGGCGTGGTCGGCCCCCCTGCTGCTGGCCCCGCCGTTGCTGAGCCGCGATGCCTACAGCTACGCCGCCCAGGCGCACCTGGCGCACATCGGCCTCAACCCGTACCTCTACGGCCCTGGCATCCTGCCGGGCAGCGTCTACACCCCGTCGGTGGACCCGATCTGGATGTACAGCCCGGCGCCGTACGGACCGCTGGTCCTCTGGTTGTCCGGGCACGTGGTCGGGCTGGTGCCGAACGTCTCCCCCGGGTGGCGGGTCTACCTGGCCGTGCTCGGCGTGCGGCTGATCGCGGTCGCCGGGGTGGTCATGCTGCTGTACGCCGTACCCCGGCTGGCCCGGACGCTGGGCTGGGACCCGGGCCTGGCGCTCTGGCTCGGCGTGCTCAACCCCCTGGTGCTCGGCCACTTCGTCTCGGGTGCCCACAACGATGCGCTGATGCTCGGACTGCTGATGATCGGCTTGGCGCTGGCCGCCGAGCGACGCCTGCTCACCGCAACCGTGGCCATCACCCTCGCGGTCGCGATCAAGGTGCCGGCGATCGTCGGGCTCGGCTTCGTCGCCATGGCGTGGGCCGGGACCCTGACCGGGCCGTGGCGACGGGTACGGGCCTTCACCGCGGTCGGCGTGGTCTCCGCGGCGCTGTTCACGGCCGTGACAACGTTCACGGGACTGGGTTGGGGGTGGATCAGCGCGCTGGGCACTCCCGGGATGGTCCGCACCCTCCTGTCGACGACGACCACCACCGGCACCGTGCTCGGCTGGCTGGCCGGGCTCGTCGGTCTGCAGGACGTGACCAACCCGGCGATCAGCGTGCTGCGCCTGCTGGGGACCGCTGCCGGGGTGGTGGTGGTCGCATGGCTGGTGCTGCGCCGCCGGCAGGTCGACGTGGCCCGCGGCACGGGACTGGCGCTGCTGGCGATCGTCGCTCTGTCCCCGGCCGTGCAGCCCTGGTACGTCCTGTGGGCCGTGGTGCCGCTGGCCGCGAGCCGGCTGTCCACCCGCGAGGTCACGGTGCTGACCTGGTCGACGGTAGCGCTGACCTTCTACAGCCTGGTGAATGGGAGCACGATGATCGCCGGGGTGTCCCAGGTCGGCACCGTGGCGGTCTTCGCCGCAGCGTGCGCGGTCGTGGTGATCGACCACCGCCGGGCGCTGCGGGGGTCGCGGTGGCCCTCCTTCGGCGCGCGCCCCCCCACCCGCCGCGACCCGGCAACCGTCCAGGCCCCCGTGGTGACCTCGCGGCGCTGAGCGGCGAGGATCGGGGGATGAGCGCACGCGAGCTGGACCTGGCCGGGATCACCGACCCGTGGCTGCGGACCAGCTTCGAGCGGTGCCGACGGCTGAACGCCTCGCACGGCAGGACGTACTACCTGGCGACGCTCCTGCTCCCCGCGGCCAAGCGCCCGTGGGTGCACGCCCTGTACGGCTTCGCCCGGTACGCCGACGAGCTCGTCGACTCCCTCGACCACCCAGACCCTGATCGCCTGCTGACCTGGTCGCAGCGGTTCCTCGCTGACCTGGACGACGGGCACAGTGCCGACCCGATCGCGGCAGCAGCCGTGCACACCGCGCACCGCTGGGAGATCCCCCGCGCCTACTTCGAAGCGTTCCTGGCCTCGATGCGCGCGGACATCACCGTGGTCGAGTACCCGACCTACGCCGACCTCGGCCGATACATGTACGGCTCGGCCGCGGTGATCGGGCTGCAGATGCTGCCGATCCTCGAACCGGTCTGCCCGGACGCCCAGGCCCCGGCCCGGGCGCTCGGCGAGGCGTTCCAGCTGTCCAACGTCATCCGCGACGTCGGCGAGGACCTC
>JAJYSQ010000033.1 GCA_021793495.1 Actinomycetes bacterium | reverse complement strand
CCGGGACGGAAGCAGTCGCGGCTTGCGCGCCCGCCACGAGCGACATCGCCAGGCCCAGCCCGACCAGGGCGGCGACCACGGATCGGCCGCGACGGCCCCGGGGCACGGACCGCCCTGCCCGGTGGCGTCGGGTTGACCGCCCTGCTGGTGAGGTCATGATGAGGGTCCTCCCGTGACGAGGCGTGCGGCCTGAGCGTAGGACGTCGGGGTGAGCGCCGAGGGGCCACCGAGCACGTAGACGCGTCGAGTGTCGGCACGGGCCGCGACCCAGGCCCGGGTCGGGTCGGTGAGCCCGGATCCCCCGGCGAGCAGGACGGTACGGCCGAAGCCGCCGGCGGCCAGCGCATCCGGCAGGTTCCCGTCGGCCCCCGAGGTCACCACCACGGTGCTGGTCCCCACCGAGCCGGCGAACGCCTGCGCCACGGCCAAGCCGGTGGCGTACCGGTCGGTGCCGGCGACGCGTACCGGTCCCGGCACCCCGGCGACCACCGCGTCGGGCAGGGCCCCACGGCCCCCGACCACCAGGGTGCGGCGTGCCCGCGCGACCACCGCGGCGGCCTCGGGGGTCAGGCCTCCGGCACCGACGAGCAGCACCGGGTACCCGACGCGCCCGGCCGGACCGCCGACGGTCAGCGCGTCGATCAGGTTCGCCTGAGCGCCAGCGGCCAGCACGACGGTCCCGTCCGCGGCCGGTCCGACCGCCGTGGCGACCGCTACCGCCGTGGCGTACCGATCGGTCCCGGCCAGGCGGGTGGGGCTCACCCCGGTGAGCCGGGCCACGCTGGCCGCCACCCCGGCACCCACGCTGGCCGTGCCCCCGACGAGGTAGACCGCGGAGGGCCGACGGGCGGACAGCTCGGCGGCCACCACCGCGGGCAGCTCGTCGACCCCGGTGAGCAGCACGGGGGCACCGAGCTTCACCGCCAGCGGGGCGACGACCAGTCCGTCCACCAGGTGCCCGTCGGCGCCGGAGACCAGCACGACCGGGCCGGACCCGGGCGCGGACGCCCGGCCGGCGAGCACGGCGGTGGCGTACCGGTCGGCCCCACCGAGTCGTTGGGTCGGGCAGTCGCTGGCCGGGGCGGAGCCCGTGGCCTCGATGCTGACGGTGCTCGCCCAGGGCAGCGGGGTCCCACCCCCCGAGGAGCCGGCCAGCGCCAGCTGGTAGCTCCCCGGCGGCGCCGGGGTGCCGCCGGCGTCGCGCAGGTCCCAGGCCGTCACGAGACGGTCGCCCGGGGCGACCGAACCGGTCAGGGCGCGCATCGGCGAGCCGTCGCCGCACATCGAGGTGACGGTCAACGTCCAGGTGATGGATGCGGTCACCCCGGCGGACACGGTGACCGGCGTGCTTGCGGCGTAGGCCGTCGAGCCCGCAGCGACTGTCGGGGAGACGAAGCCGGCACCCAGGTAACCGTGCGCCAACGCCCGGATCCGCGGCAGCAGCGGGTACAGGTACCGTCCGGGACAGGCGGTGGCGAACACGTCCCGGTGTCCCGAGATCGTCGGCAGCGTGACCGTGGTCCCGTTGGCCACCCGGGTGATCGCCGGCGTGCCCCCGGCCGCGGTCAGCCGGCTGGTGCCGGCCGGGTCGAGGTAGGCCTGGCCCAGCTTCCACGCCGCGACCCGGGCGATCGCCTCGGCGACCGCGCTGTCCTGCCGGGCCGGGTCGGCCACGTCGACGTTGCCGAGGAAGGAGATGGCCGTCGTCGACCGGTTGAAGCCGCCGGTCGCCCCGCCCTGCACGAACCGGTCCACGCCCCCCGCCCGGCCTTCGTACACCCGCCCCCACTTGTCCACCAGGAGGTTGTACGGGATGTCCGCGTACCCGTTGGCCAGGGAGAAGGCGTAGAGGTTGCGGATCTGGCGAGCCGTGTCGTCCGGCCCGTAGCTGTTCGCCGACGCGGTGTGGTGGACGAACACCGCCCCGATCGTCGGCAGGTACCGCGCCGCGTCGGTGCGCCGGGACTCGTCGGCCCCCCAGGTCGCCCGCGAGATGATCGGCGGCGACGCCGCCTGGGCGTGCGCCGACCCGACCAGCAGCCCGGCCAGCGGCGCGGGGACCAGGTGTGCGTCCGCCGGGGACCGCGGGGTGTGCACCAGGTCGACCCGCAGGTCCGAGGGCAGCTGGGCCACCGGGACGCCCTTCGGGGTCGGTGCGGTGACCCGCACCTGCACGCCGTCGGCGCCGTCGACGACCAGCGGCTCGGTGTGCCCGCGGACCGCGCGGTCGAGAGCGTCCCCGGTGCGCTCGGCGGCCACGGGCTGGTCGTCGGCGACGGCCAGGTCGTACCAGCCCGACCAGGACCGCCCCTCGCGCAACCGGACCGAGAAGGTCAACCCCGCACCCGCGCCGCCGGTCGGCACGGCCACCGGGGTGCTCCAGGAGACGCCGAGCATCTCGAAGCCGATCGTCGGGGTGACCGGTGTCAGCACCAGTACCGCGTCTGGTACCGCTCGTGCCGGCGGGGGCCCGGGCAGGGCCGAGTCCCGCGCCCCCGGGACAGCCAGGGCCACCCGGTCCAGCACGGCTCGTCCACCGGGGTCCAGCGCCAGGTGAACCACGGTGGAGGCCACCGGGCGAGCCGTGGGCGACGTCCCCGCACGGTCGAGGACCGGGGCAGCAACCATCGCCGCCGGCACCGCCACCACGGTGAGCACCACGGTCACCAGCTCACGCCACCGACCCGGCCCCGAGGCACGCGGCAGGCGCGGCAGGCGCGGCAGGCGCGGCAGGCGCGGGGCCATCGGTGGGTCAGGGACCATCGGCGCAGGCATGGCATCCAGGGGTACGGGTCGAGGTGGGCCAGGTCACGGGGCGGAGCAGGTGACACCGACGAGCAGGTGACGCCGACATCGGGGTGACGCACACCCCCTATCGGCGCACTCCGGGATGGGCTTGACGGTTGAGGCCGTTCGAGGCCGTTCGAGCGACGACATGAATGACGGCACGAGACATCGAGAACCACGAAGTGGACAGGTGGGCCGTACCCCGCCAGCGGCTACTGTAGTGGTCGAGAACGTCTCATGAAACAGTCGCGTTGCGGTCAAGAACACCATGGCCGTGCCCCGATCCTCCGCGGGCGCGTGCTGCCCCGAGCGCCAGAAGTCAGGAGGTCGGTCCCGAGCATGGCCGACGAACAGGGCAGGACCCCCGCCCCACGGCGGCACGCGGCACTCCCCCGGCGCGTGCCGCTGGTCGTGCTCGTCGTGCTCAGCGGCCTGGTGGTGGCTGCCACCGGCGCGACCGCCGTCGCCTACCTCCGGCTGGACCGCAACATCGCCAGCCAGAACGTGACCTCGGCTCTGGGCACCGACCGACCCCGCGTGGTGGCCGGTCCCGCGCCGGGACGCGGTGATCGCGCCGAGAACATCCTGGTGATCGGGTCCGACACGCGTTCGGCCCCCGGCGACGGCCGGTACGGAAGCGGCATCCAGGGAGCCCGGTCGGACACCGTGATCCTCCTGCACCTGTCGGCAGACCGGCGTCGAGCAGAGCTGGTCAGCATCCCCCGCGACTCCTGGGTAGCCATCCCCTCCTGCAACCTGGGTGCCAGCCGGTTCTCCTCGCCCCGTGTGGAACGGTTCAATGCGGCGTACGCCATCGGCGGGACCGCGTGCACGATCAAGACGGTCGAACAGCTGACCCAGATCCGCATCGACCACTTCGTGGTCATCGACTTTCATGGGTTTGCCACGATGGTCGACTCCCTGGGTGGGGTGGAGGTCTGTCTGAACCAGCCCATCACGAACAAGGAGGCGCAGATCGACCTGCCGGCCGGGCGGCAGGTGCTCGACGGGTCGCAGGCTTTGGGGTACGTCCGGGTGCGCTACATCGGCGATGGCTCAGACCTGTCCCGGATCGTCCGCCAGCAGGCGTTCCTGGCCTCGCTGGTCACCAAGGTCACGAGCACCGGGCTGCTGCTCAACCCGGTGCGGCTGTACCAGTTCCTCGACGCAGCCACCCGCTCGGTGACCACCGACCCCGCCTTCGCGAGCCTGACCAGCCTCGCCTCGTTGGCCACGAGCGTGCGCAACATCCCGCGCAGCAACGTCACCTTCCTCACGGTACCCAACCACCCGTACCCGGCGAACCCGAACGTGGTCGAGTGGTCCCAGCCGAGCGCTGGCGCGATCTTCGACGCCCTGCGCCACGATGCCCCGATCCCGGGCCGCCCGAGCACGACCACCACCTCACCACCGTCCTCATCGCCGGTACCGACGCTGACCGTTCCCCCCGCGCAGGTACGCGTCCAGGTGCTCAACGCCTCCGGGGTGCCGGGAGCGGCGAGCAGGGCGGCCGCAGCGCTACGGGCCGTCGGCTTCACCGTGGTCGGCGTGGGGACGGCCACCGGCCCCGTGCTCGCCACGACCCAGATCCACCGCCCGGCGGCGTACGACCGCTCCGGAGCCACCCTGGCCGCGGCGCTGCCCGGGGTCAGGGTCCAGGTCGACCCGTCTCTGGGCCGCACCCTGCAGGTCCTGGTCGGCACCTCGTACCCCACCGTCGTACCGGTCGCCATCGCCCCAGGCGGGGCGGACGCACCGACGCCGACACCGACGCTGTCGGCCCGCTCCGCGGTCAGCGACATCTGCTCGGTCCCGTCCTGACCGCGGCCGCACGTCCGTCACCGGGGGCACACCCCGGCGCGCAGCGCGCACTAGGCTCGCCCCAGCGCGTCGCACCGGCACGGCATGCCCTGGTGCACGCCCGGTGTTCGGCGCCGCAGGATCGTCGAGGAGGCCGTGGATGGCTGGTGTGGACAAGACAGTCGCTTCGGCCGCCGAGGCGGTCACCGACATCCCGGACGGAGCATCGCTGTCCGTCGGCGGGTTCGGGCTGTGCGGGATCCCCAGCGTGCTCATCGAGGCGCTGCTCGCCCAGGGCGCCCACGGGCTGCGGGTGGTGTCGAACAACTGCGGGGTCGACGACGCTGGCCTGGGCCTGCTCCTGCGTGCGCACCGGATCGCGCGGATGACCAGCTCGTACGTCGGGGAGAACAAGGAGTTCGAGCGCCAGTACCTGCACGGCGAGCTCGAGGTGGAGCTGGTCCCGCAAGGCACCCTGGCCGAGAAGCTGCGCGCCGGCGGGGTCGGGATCCCGGCTTTCTACACCGCGACCGGAGTCGGCACCCAGGTCGCCGAGGGCGGCCTGCCCTGGCGGTACGACGAGACCGGGTCTGTCTGCCTGGCCTCGCCCGCCAAGGAGGTCCGCACGTTCGGCCATCGCGACTACGTGCTGGAGGAGTCCATCACCACGGACTTCGCGCTGGTTCGGGCCACGGTGGCCGACCGTTGCGGCAACCTGGTGTTCCACGCCTCGACGCGGAACTTCAACCCGCTGGCGGCGATGGCCGCTCAGGTGACGATCGTGGAGGCCGAGCGGGTGGTCGAGGTCGGTGACCTGGATCCCGACCAGATCCACCTGCCCGGCATCTACGTCACCCGTGTCGTCGCGCTGACCGAGGAGCAAGCCGCGATCAAACGGATCGAACGACGCACGACCACCTCACGACCAGACAGCGCCGGTTTCGGGTTCGGCACCGCAGCGCCCACCGTGGGTGCGCCCACCGCAGTGCCCACCGTGAGTGCGCCCACCGTGAGTGGAGCCGCCGTCGGGAAGGGAGCACGGTGATGGGCCTGTCCCGCAACCAGATGGCCGCCCGAGCTGCGGCCGAGCTGGCCGACGGCGAGTACGTCAACCTGGGCATCGGGGTGCCCACGCTGGTCCCCAGCTACCTGCCGGCGGACGTGCACGTCGTCCTGCAGTCCGAGAACGGGATCCTGGGAGTCGGTCCGTACCCCTACCCGGGGGGGGAGGATGCGGACCTGGTCAATGCGAGCAAGGAGACGGTCACGATCCTGCCCGGCGCGTCGTTCTTCGACTCCGCGACGAGCTTCGGCATGATCCGCGGCGGGGCGATCGACGCAGCGGTCCTCGGGGCGATGCAGGTCAGTCGTGCCGGGGACCTGGCCAACTGGATGATCCCCGGCAAGATGGTCAAGGGCATGGGAGGGGCGATGGACCTGGTCCACGGGGCGAAGCGGGTCATCGTGGTGATGGAGCATGTGGCCAAGGACGGTTCGCACAAGATTGTCCAGCGGTGCTCGCTGCCGTTGACCGGGGCCGGCGTGGTCGACCGGATCATCACCGACCTGGCCGTGATCGACGTGGCCCCGCACGGCCTCGAGCTGCGCGAGCTTGCTCCCGGGGTCGGGGTGGACGAGGTCCGCCAGGCGACCGGGACCGAGCTGTTGGTCCCCCGCGAACCCACCACGATGCAGGTGCCGGCGGTCTGAACGATCCCGTCAGGACTCGCTCGGCTGCCCGGCTCGTTCACCACCGGTCGGCTGCCCGGCCAGCCGGAACACCGACAGCGCGAACACGATCAGGGTGAGCACGTGCACGCTGGTGCACCACAGGCAGATCGCGTCCAGGGTGAACAGCTCGGTCCACACCAGGTAGAGCACCATGGCGACGCCCAGGCCGGCCAGCGCGGCCCGTACCTGGTGCAGCCGCGGCGCCGCCGAACCCCATGCGCCAGGCAGCACCAGCCCGGTCATCGCCAGGAAGTACGCCAGCCCGAGCACGGCGACCGGGACCCCGGCGATGACCGACTCGGGGCTCGTGGTGACTCGTTCGCAGTTGACCAGGTGGGTCGCCGGGCAGGCCAGGGTCATGCCGTGCGCATAGTGGGCGAGGGTCAGGTAGGTGGACACCCCGACGCCGGCGAGCGTGGCAGCCAGAGCGACCAAGCCCGCCGGGGTGGCACGGCTCACCCGCCGAGCCGGGCCGCCAGCCCGGTGACCAGCGGGGTGCGGCACACCGGGGCCGGAGCATTCTTGGTGATCACGCAGACTGCGGCGGTCATCACGTTGGCCGTGCCGTCGATGGCCTTCGCCACCGGGCTGGCCGGATCGGCCAGCGCCGCGGAGATCTGCTGCAGGGACAGTCCGCGCAGCACCTGCGGGTTGTAGCTCGCCCCGACGCTCACGTAGTGGTTCGCGTAGTCGACGAACGGGATCGCGCCGGCCTCCGACGAGGGGACGTAGGGCGGCGCGTCGTAGGTGGACAGCAGGGCCTGCTGCGCGGGCGTCGGCGTCTGCAGCGGGGCGTAGAAGTTGCCCTTCGGCACGTTCGAGTACGCCTCGACGGTCTGCAGCGCCAGGTACGGGCTGGAGTACGTCGCCCCGTAGAACGAGAACGTGTTGGTCCCCGGGTAGACGTCGGTGGTCGAGGAGTGGGTGGCGCCAAGCCCGTGGAACGTGCCGAAGCGGGACAACGCGGCGACCAGGGCCCACCGCTGGGCCGCGCAGTACGGGCAGTACTCGGCGCCCTCGTAGACCACGAGCGGCTTGCCGCTGCTGGTCAGCGGCGAGGCCTTGGGGATCGCCACGAACCCCCCCGCGTAGCTGCCGGCGCCGACCTTCGACAGCACCGCGACCGGCACGCGGGACACCCGAGCCACCGCGTCGGCCGGGGCCGGGATGGACCCGACCGCGGCGACGGTCGTGGCCGTGGTCGTCCGGGACAGCGCGATCTTTGCCACCACCAAGGCACCGACCAGCACCACGACGACCAGCACCGAAGCCCCGGCGATCCACTGCCGCCGGCGGTGAGCCGCCTCCTGCTGACGCAGCGCGGCGATGGCGTCCCGCGCGCTACCCGCGTCACGGCGACTGCCCGCCCGGGACCTCTTCGCTGAACTACTTGTCACGCGAACAGTATGCCCGCTGCGACCCGGCCGACGCCCGCGACATCCTCGGTGCCCGCCACCGACCCCTGCTCTTGACCATCGGAAGACGATCGTCATGCCAATCGATGGCCGAAGCGTGGAGCCTGCTTGATGAACCATCCGCTGTTTGCGCGAAAGTAACACAGGTCATCGGACCTTCATCCGATCTCAATCCACGGGAAACACCGGGTCGTGACCGTACCGACCACGGTTGCCGACGATCCGGCCACGACTCCCCAAGCCGACTGGGCCGGTCCCAACAGTGGAGGACCCATGATCCCCTACCCGAGCTGGCTGAGCCCCGGAGACAACACCTGGCAGCTGGTGGCCGCGACCCTGGTCGGGTTGATGAGCCTGCCAGGGATCGCCATCCTCTACGGTGGGCTGGTCCAGCGCAAATGGGCTGTGAACACCATGCTCATGGCGTTCAGCGCATTCTCCCTGGTGCTCATCGTCTGGGTCCTCTGGGCCTTCAACATGGGTTTCGGCACGCCGATCCACTTCGGCCCTGGATTCCTCGGCAGCCTGCTCGGACACCCAGGTCCCGTTCTCGGGGCCACCTCGGAACAGGGCCAGGCGCACATCCCGCTGGTCAGCGGGACCGGGGCCATGCCGCCCTTCCGCTTCCCGCAGTCCTCGCTGGTCTACTTCCAGTTCGTCTTCGCCGCGATCACCCCGCTGCTGTTCCTGGGCAGCCTGATCGGGCGCATGAGTTTCAAGGCGTGGCTGATCTTCGTCCCACTGTGGACGACCTTTGCGTACTCGGTGAACGCATTCCTGCTGTGGGGCGGCGGCTGGTGGGCACAGCAGGGGGCCCTGGACTACTCCGGCGGCTACGTGATCCATCTCGCCGCCGGCACGACCGGGTTCGTCGCCGCGGCGGTGGTCGGGCCTCGGCTGTCCCGGGACCGGGCTCACGGTGTGCCGAACAACCTGCTGCTGGTCGCCGCGGGTGCTGGGATCCTCTGGCTCGGGTGGAACGGGTTCAACGGCGGCGACCCGTACTTCGCCGGTACCGATGCCGCGACCGCGGTGCTCAACACGAACCTGGCCACCGCCGCGGCCCTGCTGACGTGGTTGATCATCGACATGACGCTCAGCCCCCAGCGCAAGCCGACGTTCCTCGGGTCGGTCAACGGCATGATCGTCGGACTGGTCGCGATCACCCCGGCTGCCGGGTTCGTCAATGGCGTGGGCGCGATCCTCATCGGCATGATCGCCTCGGCGGTGGTCTGGCTGTCGTGGAACAAGCTGGCCAAGCTGCCACTGTTCCAACGTGTCGACGATGCCCTGGGGGTGTTCCACACCCACGGGGTCGCCGGTCTGCTCGGTGGGCTGCTGGTCGGCCTGTTCGCCGACCCGCACGTCGCGGAGTACCTCGGCCACGGCACCACACCAGGGTTTTCCGCGACCGGCTTGCTCTACGGCCACGATCG
>JAJYSQ010000032.1 GCA_021793495.1 Actinomycetes bacterium | reverse complement strand
CGCGACCTGATCATCCCGGCCGGTCAGACGGTCGCGCTCGTCGGTGCCACCGGGGTCGGGAAGTCCACGCTGGTCAAGCTCTTGCTGCGGTTCTACGACCCGACCCGCGGGCGGGTGCTGCTCGACGGTGTGGGGCTGACCGAGATGGACCTCGCCTGGTACCGGCACCAGCTCGGGTACGTCCCGCAGGAGCCGTTCCTGTTTGCCACCTCGATCGGGCAGAACATCGCCTACGGTCGCCCGGACGCCGGTGGCGCCGAGGTGCGGGCGGCGGCGCGCGCGGTGGGCCTGGACGACGTGGTGGCTGAGCTGCCCGGCGGGTACGACCACGTGGTGGCCGAGCGCGGGCGCGGGCTGTCGGCCGGCCAGCGCCAGCTGGTCTGCCTGGCCCGCGCGCTACTGGTCCACCCGACCGTGCTGGTGCTCGACGAGGCGACGGCCAACCTGGACTCACCGACCGAGCAGCGGGTCACCCGCGCGATGGACGTCGTCCGAGACGGACGTACCACGGTGCTGGTGGCCCACCGGCTGCAGACCGCCCGGCGGGCCGACCGCATCCTGGTGATGGACGACGGTCGGATCATCGAGGACGGCCCGCACGACGAGCTGGTCGCCCTCGACGGGTGGTATGCCGCAGCCTGGGCGGCATCGGGGACGTGAGATGGGCGTACCGGATGACGCTCCGGGCGCGCGGCGAGGACCAGCCGGCTCGCTGGGGTGTCCCGCGGGCCCAGCGCCCAAGCGCACCAGCAGGTTCCCGGTCATCCGCCGGATCTCGTGGTCCGGGCAGTCTGCGCGGACCGGGGTGCCGGCGGCCAGGGCGATCCGCCCCGTCCTCGCGCCCGTACGGGCGGTCGCCGGAGACCACCCGGGAACGGTCCGGCGGCGGGTACCCCGGGGCGCGCGACGGTCCTCGGGCATGCAGGTCGTACCCGCCAGACGCACCTGCCAAAGGGGTTGAACACCTGCCCGGTGGTGACCGCGCTCATCACCACGCACGCCGCGCGGCTGACGACGGGCAGGACACCCATCCGGCAGGCGTCCACGGCAACCGGGGGCAGAGCGCCGGTCGTCGATCTGCCGGAACTAGGCCGGGCGGTGGACGACCGCGGGTAGTGCCTGGCCTCGACTCGGCTCAGGCAGCGCCGTGAGCCACGGCCACGGCGTCGATCCGGTGAGCCAGATCCACGTCCCGGGCGGTGATCCCGCCGGCGGAGTGGGTCGTGCACGCGAAGGTCAGGGTCCGCCAGCGGATGTCGATGTCCGGGTGGTGGTCCATCTCCTCGGCGGCCTGGGCGACCGCGTCGACGATCTGGACGGCGGTGGGGAAGTCCGGGGCGTCCAGGGAGCGGACCAGTCCTCGGGGGCCGGCGGTCCACAGAGGCAGCCGGGTCAGGGCGTTCGCGGTCTCGTCGGGATCCAGGAGTCCGGGCATGCTCCGACCGTGCCGCTGCGACGCCGTACGGTCAAGTGCGGCCCGGTCACCCTGCGGCCCGGTCACCCTGCGGCCCGGTCACCCTGCGGCCGCAGGTCTGGGAAGATGAGGGTGCTGTGTGCCCCTGGACGGTGGCACGTCCCGCCGCCAAGGAGTCCGTTGTGAGCCCCACCGCGATCCGTCACGATCTGCGCAACCTCGCCATCGTCGCCCATGTCGACCATGGCAAGACCACCCTGGTCGACGCGATGCTCTGGCAGTCCGGGGCGTTCCGCGTCGGCCAAGAGGTCGCTGAGCGGGTGATGGACTCCGGCGACCTGGAGCGGGAGAAAGGCATCACCATCCTGGCCAAGAACACCGCGGTTCGCCATGGTGGGGTGCTGTACAACATCGTCGACACCCCGGGGCATGCCGACTTCGGCGGTGAGGTCGAGCGCGCACTGACCATGGTCGACGGGGTCCTGCTGCTGGTCGACGCGAGCGAAGGGCCGCTGCCGCAGACTCGGTTCGTGCTGCGCAAGGCGCTGGCCCGGCATCTGCCGGTGGTGCTCGTGATCAACAAGGTGGACCGGCCCGACGCGCGCATCGCCGAGGTGGTCGAGGAGACCTACGAGCTGTTCCTGGACCTGCTCGACGACTCCGACGCCGTGGCCGCCGGGGGTCCCGGGGTCGAGGCGATGGACTTCCCCGTGGTGTACGCCTCGGCCAAGGCCGGCCGGGCCTCGACGCACCGCCCGGTGGACGGACAGATGCCGGACTCCGTCGACCTCGAGCCATTGTTTGCCACAATCTGCGAGCACATCCCCGCCCCGACCTACGATCCGGACGCGCCGCTGCAGGCACAGGTCACCAACCTGGACGCCTCCCCCTATCTCGGGCGCCTCGCGCTGTGCCGGGTGCGCAACGGCACCATCCGCCGGGGCCAGCAGGTCGCCTGGTGCCGGGCCGACGGCAGCCTGGAGAGGGTGCGGGTCGCGGAGCTGCTGATCACCGAAGCGCTGGATCGCGTTCCCACCGAGCAGGCGGGACCGGGGGACATCATCGCGGTGGCCGGGCTGGCCGACGTCACGATCGGCGAGACGTTGGCCGACCCGGAGGACCCGCGTCCGCTGCCGGTGATCACCGTCGACGAGCCGTCGATCTCCATGACGATCGGGATCAACACCTCGCCGCTGGCCGGTGAGTCGGGCACGAAGCTCACCGCGCGGCAGGTCAAGGCGCGCCTGGACGCCGAGACGGTCGGGAACGTGTCGATCCGGGTGCTGCCTACCGAGCGGCCCGACACCTGGGAGGTCCAGGGCCGTGGGGAGCTGCAGCTGGCCATCCTGGTGGAGACCATGCGCCGGGAGGGGTTCGAGCTGACCGTGGGCAAGCCGCAGGTGCTCACCCGCGAGATCGACGGGCGGCTGCACGAACCCACGGAATGGCTGACCGTGGACGTCCCCGCCGAGTACGTCGGCGTGGTCTCCGGCCTGCTGGGGACCCGCAAGGGCCGGCTGGAGCAGATGGTCAACCATGGCACCGGCTGGGTCCGCATGGAGTACCTGGTCCCAGCCCGCGGGCTGATCGGTTTCCGCACCGAGTTCCTCACGGATACCCGTGGGACCGGGATCGCCCACCACGTCTTCGAGGGGTACGAGCCCTGGGCCGGTGAGCTGCGTACCCGCTCGACCGGGTCGCTGGTCGCCGACCGTCGCGGGCTGGTCGCCGCGTACGCGTCGTTCAACCTGCAGGAGCGGGGCACCCTGTTCGTCGCCCCGGGCACCGAGGTGTACGAGGGCATGATCGTGGGGGAGAACTCGCGTCTTGACGACATGGACGTCAACCCCACGAAGGAGCGCAAGCTGACCAACGTGCGCTCCTCCACCGGGGAGGAGCTCGAGCGGCTGATCCCCGCCCGGTTGCTGTCGCTGGAGCAGGCCCTGGAGTTCGCCCGCGAGGGCGAGTGCGTGGAGGTGACTCCAGCTGCGGTCCGGCTGCGCAAGGTGGTGATCAGCGCTGCGGAGCGAGAGAAGCGGCGGGGGCGTGGCGCTGCTGGCGGCTCAGCCGGCCGGTGAGCCGGCCACCCCGAGCGCCTCGCGCAGGAAGGCAACCTGGAGGCGCAGCAGGTTCTCGGTGACCGCCTCCTGCGGTGTCATGTGGGTGACCCCGGTCAAGGGGAGCACGACGTGGCCGCGTCCAGCCACCAGCAGCTCGGTGGACAGTCGCAGCGTGTGGGCGGCCACCACGTTGTCGTCGGCCAGGCCGTGGATGAGCATCAGAGGTCGGCGAAGCCCCGAGGCGAGCGGGAGCAGGCTGCAGGCGTCATACGCTCCGGCGTCCTGGCCATCGGGGTCGGTGCCGAGGTACCGCTCGGTGTACGCGGTGTCGTACAGCCGCCACTCGGTGACCGGCGCGCCGGCCACCGCGGCGTGCACCCGGTCAGGGCGGCGCAGGACGGCCAGCGCCGCCAGGTACCCACCGAAGGACCAGCCACGGATCCCGACGCTGTCCAGGTCCAGGTCCGGGTGCCGTTCGGCCACCGCATCCAGGGCGGCGATCTGGTCGTCGAGGACACCGCTGGCCAGGTCCCCGGCCACCGCCCGTTCCCACGCCGGGCTTCCCGGGGTCCCTCGGCCGTCTGCCACGACGACCGCGAACCCTTGGTCGGCGAAGTACTGCGAGACCAGGTGGGCACCGCTCGCGGCCAGCACGCGAGCGCCGTGCGGTCCGGCGTAGGGATCCAGCAGCACCGGCAGCCGCCCCGATCCCTGCTGGTACCCCGACGGGAACAGTACGGCTGTACTGATCCGCCGGTCGGCCGTCCGCAGCAGCTCGACCCGAGGACGCCAGCCCGGAGTCTCGGCGTGCGAGGTGACCGTGGTCAGCGGGGTCCCGTCCCGGTGCAGGGTCAGGGTGGTCCCGTCCTGGTGCAGGCTGCTGGTGGCCAGCACCAGCAGGCCGCCGCCGTAACCACTCACCGCGGCCACCCCGGTCCCGTCCGTCACCCGGGTGAGCCGCTGGCCGGCCTCCGGAGGGTCGGGGGTCCAACGCCAGACATCGCGGTGGGTCGGGTCCTCGGCGGCCACCAGCAGCACGTCCGAGCCGGCGTGCGCGACCGCCCGCACCTGCACCCCGGCAGGAGTGACCGGGACGCCGTCCAGGCACAGCCGGTAGGTGTCCTCCACCACCTCGATGGTGACCAGCCGGTGATCGCTGGTCCAGGCGGGTACCCCGGCGTGGACATCGACCCAGTGCTCGTCGTGCAGCTCGCGCAGCACCCGGGTGGCCCCGGTGCCGGGGTCGACGGCGAGCACCGCGGCGTCGCGCTGGCCGCGGGTGAGCACCAGCAGCAGCGGGTCGCCGTGGCAGGTCCAGCGCACCGTGGCCAGGTACTCGTACCGGCCCAGGGCCCAGTCGACGGGCACGGCTTGCCCGTCGAGGTCGATCATCCAGAGCGTGACCTGGGCGTTGGGCGTGCCGGCGGCCGGGTACCGGTGCTCCTGCGGCGGGCGCTGGGGATTCGCCGGGTCGCCGATGTACAGCACCTGCACCGGGGCCTCGTCCACCCGGGCGACCAGCAGCCGGGTGGAGTCCGAGGACCACCAGAAGCCTCGGGCGCGGTCGAGCTCCTCCGCGGCAGCGAAGTCCGCCAGCCCCCACGTGACCGTCGGCTCCTCGGGGTGGGCCAGGGTGGCGGGCGGCGTCCGCTCGGGATCGGTCGGTACCAGGTGCAGCCCCCGGTCGGCGGCGTACGCCACCCACGCGCCGTCGGGACTCAGCCGCGGGTCGATCGCCGCGCCCTGCGCGGGCAGCTCGCGGATCGCCGGCGAGCCCGTGGCGTGGACCCCCTCGGCCTGCAGGTCGACCAGGAAGATCCTGCCGGACAACGCGAGCACCGCCCGGCGGGCCTGCTCGTCGGTGGCGTACGAGGTGATCCCCGACCCGCTCTCCCGGATCCGTTCCCGGCGGGCCTTCTCGGCCGCTGGCAGCTGCTCCTCGCCGGCTCCCAGCAGCTCGCGGCTCGAGGCCAGGGCGCGCTCGAGGCCAGCATCCAGGTCCCACAGCCACAGATCGCTGGTGGCGTCTGTGCCCGACGACGACCGCAGGAACACGACCCGCCGGCCGTCGGGGCACACGGTCACGGTGTGCGGCGCCCCGGCGGTGAACCGATGGGTACGGGCGTAGCGGGCGTGGAAGTTCACCGCCGGGCTGGGTGGGGTCATCGTGGTCCTCTCCGAGCTTCTCGTGCACGATCCTGCCGCACCGGGGGAGGATGGGCGCATCCGACCCCGACCCCTGGAGGCGCCTGTGAGCACCGACCGCCGGCTGCTGCTGCTGCATGCCCACCCCGACGACGAGACCATCAACAACGGGGCCACGATGGCTCGGTACGCCGACGATGGCGTCGGGGTGACCCTGGTGACCTGCACCCTCGGGGAGGAGGGGGAGGTCTTGGTGCCCGAGCTGGCGGGGCTGGCGGCCGGGGCTGGTGACCAGCTCGGCGGGTACCGGTGCTGGGAGCTGGCCCAGGCGATGGCCGCCCTCGGGGTGCACGACCACCGAATCCTCGGCGGACCGGGCCGCTACCGGGACTCCGGGATGATGGGTACCCCGGCCAACGAGCACCCGCGCTGCTTCTGGCAGGCCGACCTGGATGCTGCGGCAGCCGAGGCGGTGGCCGTGCTGCGCGAGGTGCGTCCGCAGGTGCTGGTCACCTACGACCCCGTTGGCGGGTACGGCCATCCGGACCACATCCAGGCCCACCGGGTGGCGATGCGCGCGGTCGAGCTGGGTGCTGACCCGGCTTTCCGCCCGGACCTGGGGGACGCGTGGAGCGTGACCACGGTGTACTGGACCGCGATGCCTGAGTCGGTGGTCCGCGACGGCGTCCGCCGGTTGCGCGAGGCCGGGGACACCACCACGTTCGAGGGGATGGACCCGGACGGGCCGATGCCACCCTTCGTGGTGCCCGACGATCGGGTGGCCGCGGCGATCGACGGCACCAGGTTCGTCGACCGGAAGCTGGCCGCGATGCGGGCGCACGCCACCCAGATAGCGGTCGACGGTCCGTTCTTCGCCCTGTCGAACAACCTCGGCCAGCAGGTCTGGGGCACCGAGTACTACCAGCGGGCCGACGGGGGACGGGCCGACGGCGGGCACCGGTGGGTTGACGACCTGTTCGCCGGGGTCGAGGTGGGCTAGGGCACGAGCCGCAGGCCGACCGTCCCTCAGCGACCCGTACCGGATGGTCCATCCGGGTGGCCCGATGCGGCATCCGGGTGAGCCGGCGGCGGTGACCTCCTCGGGAGCGCGAGGATTCGACGCACAGCGCACCTGGCGCGGACATCGGCGGACAGCAGCTCGAGGTTGATCGGCCATCCGGGTGAGACCGTACGGTCTCACCCGGGCCCTGGTCAGCCCGCCGCACGGACGGAGGAGCCGGTGGACAGCTCGACAGCGCAGACGGTGACCGGCGCCCTGGGCGTCCGAGGCGCCGACGTCGCCGTGGCCCGGGAACGCCTGCGCCAACGTCGGTTGCGGCGTCTCGCGCTCGCGCTGGGCGTGCCGGCCGCCTTCTTGTGGATGCGGCTGCTCACCGGGCACCCCGTGGACCTCACAGCGCTGTCGCTGCCGAGCATCGACCCGCTGCTCGTGGTCCCGGCGCTGTTCTTCCTGCTGCTGACCGTGGTCCTGGTGGGCACCATGGTGGTCCCCGCCCGTTCCCCGCACGTGCTGTACCGTCCCGAGCAGATCGACGTGCGATTCGGGGACGTCAAGGGCATCGACGTGGTCAAGGAGGACGTACGCCGGTCCCTGGACCTTTTCCTGGCCTTCCGGACCTTCCACGACCGGATGGGCGGTACCCCCCGGCGTGGGCTGCTGTTCGAGGGACCGCCCGGGACGGGCAAGACCTACCTGGCCAAGGCGATGGCGGCAGAAGCCGGGGTGCCGTTCCTGTTCGTCTCGGCCACCTCGTTCCAGTCCATGTACTACGGCGCGACCGCGCGGAAGATCCGTTCCTACTTCCGCCAGCTGCGCAAGGCCGCGCGGCGGGAGGGCGGAGCGATCGGGTTCATCGAGGAGATCGACGCGATCGCCATGGCTCGCGGCGGACTGTCGATGACCGGGTTGGCGCAGCGGCGCGAGTGGTTCGCGGGGTGCACCGGCATGGCCAGCCTGCCGGCCGGGTACGCCGCCACACCGCCGGCGGCCCTGGTGTCCCCCAGCGTGGTCAGCGAAGGCGTCGGCGGCGTGGTCAACGAGCTGCTCGTGCAGATGCAGAGCTTCGACGAGCCGACCGGCTGGCAGCGCGGGCGGGCGGTAGCCGTGGACGCGGTCAACCTCCTGCTGCCAGCGCACCGCCAGCTGTCCCGCCCGGTCCCGGGCCGGACCAACGTGTTGCTGATCGCGGCGACCAACCGAGCCGACAACCTGGACCCAGCGCTGCTGCGACCCGGACGCTTCGACCGACGCGTCTCCTTCGAACCTCCCGGGCGGGCCGGGCGGCGCGAGCTGGTCGACCACTACCTGGCACGGAAGGCCCACGACCCCGAGCTGGACAGCGAGGAGCGCCGCGAGGCGCTGGCCGCGGTCACCCAGGGGTACACGCCGGTGATGGTCGAGCACCTCATGGACGAGGGCCTGGTCAACGCGGTGCGTCGAGGTGTGGAGCGGATGAGCTGGGCGGACCTGGAGCGGGCCCGGCTGACCGAGGAGATCGGGCTCGGTCAGCCGGTCGGGTACACCGAGCACGAACGCCGGTTGATCGCGACGCACGAGTCGGGGCATGCGACGATCGCCTACCTCGTGGCTCCGGAACGTCGGCTAGAGGTGCTGTCGATCATCAAGCGGCGCGACGCCCTGGGGATGCTGGCCCACGGAGACCGCGAGGAGGTGTTCACCCGGTCCCGGGCCCAGATGCGCGCGCTGATCCAGATCGCGATGGGCGGTCAGGTGGCCGAGGAGCTGTTCTTCGGCGACGTGTCGACCGGTCCGGGCGGGGACCTGCTCTATGCCACGAACGTGGCCGCCCAGATGGTCGGTGCCGCCGGGATGACCGACACGCTCATCTCCTACGCGGCGGTCGCCGCCAGTGCCCTGGCGGACACGAACATCGTCGGGCGGGTGCTGGGTGACCCGGAGGGCCGCCGCCGGGTCGAGGACCTGCTGGCCGGGGCGAAGCTGGTCGCCGCCGGGCTGCTGGAGTCCTACCGGCCGTTGGTCGAGGCACTCCGGGACGCCCTGCTGGTGCGCGACGAGCTGATCGGGCACGAGATCACCGACGTGCTCGACGCGGCAACCACGGCAGGCGGGCTGTCCGTCCCGGCCGACGTGCCGCCGGGACCAGCCGCACCGGTCGTGCTCGACCTGCGTGCGGACCACCCGGCGCCCCCGAGCGTCCCGCGGGATAGCCTGCCGGGGTGAGCCGGCCGACGTCCCGCCTGCCGGTGTCACGCCTGGCGACGGTGGGCGTCGATCTGCTCGGTATGCTTGCTGGCCTGCTCACCGGCATCGCCGGCTCGTTCTTCCAAGCCGCGACGGTCACGGTCGGTGACGTCGGGCTGCCGCTGGGGCTGGTCGTCTCGCTGCTGGCCAGCGGGTTGGCCTTTGGTATCCCTGGTCTGGTGCGTCACCGGCGCATCTCGTCGGCGCTGGCCCTGGCCGCGTGGCTGGTCGCGGTGATCGTGCTGAGCCTGCCACGCGCCGAGGGGGACCTGGTGCTCACTGCGGGGACGATGTCCTACGCCTGGTTGTTCGGTGGGACCTTGATCGGCGGCGCTGCGGCCGTCTGGCCGTACGGCGCACGGGCGGCTCTTGGCCGAGACGCCTCGGCGTCCG
>JAJYSQ010000031.1 GCA_021793495.1 Actinomycetes bacterium | reverse complement strand
GTACCACCTGGTCGATGAACTGCGCTTGTCCGCCGGCGCGCTGCGGGGCGACGACCATCCGGCGGGCGATGGCGGCGGCGGCCCGGGCGCCATGAGCGGTGCGGACCAGGTGCAGGCATGCGTCGATGCCGGCGGCGGTACCGGCGGAGGTGAGCACGTCACCGTGGTCGACGAACAGGACGGTGGGGTCGACCCGGACCAGCGGGTACTGCTGGGCGAGGGCGGGCGCGTGGAACCAGTGGGTCGCGGCGCGGCGACCGTCGAGCAGCCCGGCGGCGGCAAGGACGAACGCTCCGAGGCAGAGCCCGACGACGGTCGTGCCGCGAGCGTGGGCGTCGGCGAGGGCGTCCAGGACTGGCTGCGGGGGACGTTCTGCCGGGTCGCGCCAGCTGGGCACGACGATGACGTCGGCGCCGCGCAGCACCTCGAGCCCGTGTGGGGCGGTCAGCTCGATGCCGCCGGTGGTGCGGATGGATGAGCCATGGGCTGCGACCGCCAGCACGTCGAACCGGGGCGCGCCGGAGGTCGCGCGGTCCACGCCGAACACGCTCAACGGCACCGACGTCTCGAACAGCGGGGCGCGGTCGAACATGAGCACAGCGACGCGGGTGAACCGCTTGCGGGACACGACGCCCCCTCCGAGCGTGGCTGGAACACATCGAATGATGACGTCCAGGCCACTTCCCGGCAAGGAGCGAGCCGGCGAACCTCGATGCATGCCAAACACCGCAAGCCAGTCCGTGCAGCCAGCTCCCGGCGCGGCCCCGACCGCAACAGCGGTGGGCGGGTTGGGCGTCGACGTGACCGTGCTCGGCGGCCCGACCGTCGTGCTCGACATCGCTGGTCTCCGCCTGCTCACCGACCCGACGTTCGACCCGCCTGGGGAGTACGTCGTCGGGAAGCGGTCGTTGGTGAAGACCGCTCCGGCCGCGTGGGCCCCCGGACATGTCGGACGGGTCGCTGCCGTGCTGCTGTCCCACGACCAGCACCCGGACAACCTCGACCGTGGCGGCCGGTCGTTCCTGGCCAGCGCCCCGCTGGTGCTGACCACGCCCGCCGCCGCCGGCCGTCTCGGAGCCAGCGCCGTCGCGCTGGCTCCGTGGGCGTCGACCGTGCTCACTCGCCCCGACGGCGGCGCCCTTCGCGTGACCACGGTCCCTGCACGGCACGGCCCCGCCGGCACCGAGCACCTCACCGGCGAGGTCACCGGGTTCGTCCTCACCGCCGACGACGCACCGACCATCTACGTCAGCGGGGACAACGCCTCGCTCGACCTCGTCCGGGCGATCGCCAAGAGGTTCGACCGGATCGACATCGCCGTGCTGTTCGCCGGTGGCGCGAAGACCGCGCTGCTCGGCGACGCGCACCTGACCCTCTCCAGCGCGATGGCGGCCCGGGCGACGCAGCTGCTCGGCCGCCCCCGGGTCGTCGCCGTGCACACCGATGGGTGGGCCCACTTCACCGAGTCTGCCGCGACCCTGCCCGCGGCTTTCGCAGCCGCAGGCGTCGTCGACATGCTCGTGCCAACCATGCCGGGAGTGACCGTGCGGCTGTGATCAGCGGCGCGGGACGTTGGCGGGTACCCACCCAGCGGCTCCATCCATGACCTGCGGCACGGTACGGCTCGGCGTCGCTGCAGCTCGCCGCCGGGGTCCCTCTTGCCATCGTGTCGAAGCAGCTGGGGCGCTCTTCCACGACGATCACGGCCGATATCTACAGCAACCTCCTCGGCGGCGTCGGCCGAGAGGCGGCCGCGTTGGCTCCGCGTGCGATCCACCACCCCGAAGTGCGAACCATGTGCGACCCAGGCTCCGGGAACGACTCAGCGGCCTTGCCCGAAGAGGCAAAGACGCTGGTCACACGGGTGCGCCGCCAGGGACTCGAACCCCGAACCCGCGGATTAAGAGTCCGCTGCTCTGCCAGTTGAGCTAGCGGCGCGTGCTGCAGGGCGACGATACCAAACCCGGGGGGTGCAGGGCCTCACGAGCCGGTGGGTCCACACGTGTGTCGCCTGGCGAGTGGCGTCCTCAGGACGTGGAGCGCCACCAGGCATCCGCTGACAGGCCCTCTTCGACGAGCAGCTCGAGGGACCGTGGGCCGGCCGGCATGGTCAGGTCGATCAGCAGGCTCAACGGGACGTGCTCGAACAGCAGGGCCATGACGGCGGCACCGGCCTGCGGGGCCCGATCGGGTGACGTCCGTTCGGTCGAGGGGGAGGGGGACGCGCGGTGAGCTGAGGTGGTGCGGACGGTGGACATCCCACTGGTGTCGGCTGGCCCGGGGGTGGCGACGTTGACCCGATCGAGTGAATGCTCGTCATGATTGCGTCAAGTGCCGCACGGTGAGGTGTGCGGCACCCTGGCGCTGGTGCTTTCCCCGGCATGGGGTGAGTGACGGGAGTCGAACCCGCGACACCTGGGACCACGACCCAGTGCTCTGCCAACTGAGCTACACCCACCATGGCCACCTGCGCTGCGATCGTCCGCTGGGTGGCGGCGTCAGTCTAGCCGGACTCGCGCCCGCCTAGGACAGGCCCGCCCACGGCCGCGGCGAAGGAGCGGGCCTGAGCGGTGTCCGGACCGGGTTGGGGGACGAAGACCGCTGCGCGGTAGTACCGCAGCTCGTCCACGCTCTCTCGGATGTCCGCCAGGGCCCGGTGCCCGCCGTGCTTGGTCGGCGCGGCGTAGTACACCCGCGGGTACCAACGGCGGACCAGCTCCTTGATGCTGGACACATCGATGATGCGGTAGTGCAGGTAGGCGTCCAGCTCCGGCATGTCCCGGGCCAGGAACCCTCGGTCGGTCGCTACCGAGTTCCCGGCCAGGGGCGCTTTCCCCTGGTCCGGGACAAACCGCTGGACGTAGTCGAGCGTCTGCTCCTGGGCCGCCTCCAGGGTGGTGCCTCCGGCCAGCTCATCGAGCAGACCAGACTCGGTGTGCATGGCGAGGACCACGTCATCCATCTGACCGAGCGACTCCTCGGGAGGTCGGATCACCACGGTGAAGCCGTCGTCGAGGACGTTGAGCTCCGCATCGGTGACCAGGACGGCGACCTCGACGAGGGCGTCGTGCACGAGGCTGAGCCCGGTCATCTCGCAGTCGATCCAGACGAGTCGGTCGTTCATGACCGACACCCTAGGTGACCTCGCGAGGCGTCAGCGCGTTCCGGGCGCGTCCTGTGTCGGGTGCACGATGGCCACGGGGCACGTCGCGTGGTGCAGCACCGCCTGGCTCACCGACCCGAGCAGCAGCCCGCGGAACCCGCCCAGGCCGCGGGACCCCACGACGACGAGGCCGGCGTCCTGGCTTGCTTCCAGGAGCGTCGAGGGGACCGACCCGTGCTCGACGCGCTGGGTCACCGGGACATCCGGGTACTTCTCCTGCCACCCGGCCAGCTGCTCGGCCAGCAGCCGCTCGGCCTGGCTGGCGACGTCGCTGAGCTCGTAGGGGATCGGCAGCACGACTCCGAGCCCCTCGATGACCGGAGAGTTCCACACGTGCACCGCTGTCACCGGAACCCGACGCAGCGAGGCCTCCTCGAAGGCGAACTCCAGGGCGGACCGGGCCCCGGGAGACCCGTCGACCCCGACGAGCACCGGACCTTCGCCAGGCCGGTGTTCGCCGCGGACGACGATGACCGGGCTGCTGGCGTGCGCGGCCACGTGGATGCCGACCGAACCCAGCAGCATCGCGGCGAACCCTCCGAGGCCGCGGGTACCGAGCACGACCATGGCGGCCTCACGCGAGGCTTCGATGAGCGCGTGCGCGGCGACGTCACCGATGATCCGGGTCTCGACCTCCAAGTTCTCGGCACCCGCGGCCCGGGCCCGTTCCTCGGCCCGCGCTCGGGCAGACTCCATGATGTTTTCTGCCGCAACCCGCATCGTGTCCTGCGCCGGGTTCACGTCGTACGTCACCGCCGGGACGGGAACCAAGGGCCATGTCCAGGCATGCAGCAAGGCCAGCCGTCGGTGTCGGCGCAACGCCTCGTCCACGCCGAGGTCGACCGCTCGCAGGGCGTCCTCGGATCCATCGATGCCCACCAGTACGGGCGCCGGAGCTACGTTCACCATGACCGCTCCTTCCATCGCCGGGGATGACACCATCAGGCTCGAAGCCCACATCGGCGGCGGCAAGGACCACAGGACTCGGGCAGGCAGGACTTTAGTCCCGTCGCGGGGTGGATGCTTCGGGGGCGCTCGCTACGCTGGCCCGGTGGAGGCGACGTGCGTCCCGGCTGCCTCCGTAGGACCCCCTGTAGCTCAGCTGGACAGAGCGGCGGACTTCTAATCCGATGGTCGCAGGTTCGAGTCCTGCCAGGGGGGCGCGCAGGTGCCCATCTCCGCTCCCCGGGACCGTACGATGCCGCGCGTGCGGTACGACATCTCGCCCCGCAGGACCCTCCGCCGTGACCGCTCTGCTGGCCGCGATCGCCGTGCCGGCGTGCGGCTCGATCGGCGCGGCTGTTGCCTCGGGGGAGAATGGCTCGGACCAAGCAGTTCCTTGCCGTCCAGCCGTTCACGCTCGCGCCGGTCCCCGCGATGGGCAAGCATGCCTACCAGTCAGCAACGGCCAACACCGTCAATGCGCTGACCGGGCGGTGGTCCCTGATCTCGGCGACCATGATTCGCACGGTGGATCCGAGCGCGGTGCGCCAGCAGCTGCTTCAGGTGATCACCACCCTGCTGGCGGACCTCGAGGCTCACCGCTAGGACTGTGCTCCTGCAGACCCTGCCCTCGTGATCAGCGCCCGGTGTTCTTGTCCCCGGAGCGCCGGACCGCGATCGGCGGGTTGCCTCCGGCACCTGTCGGCGCGGCGGGCTTCTTCGCTTGCTTGGGCTTCTTGGCCTCCCGGCCACCCTTGTTCTTCGATGCCACCGTCGCGCTCCTCGGTCGAAGGGACCCCGGTGCCCCTACCGTAGGGCTCGCACGCCGCTCACTCCAGCCGGTGGACGAACAGCCCGCTACGCAGCTTCGGCTCGAACCAGGTGGACTTGGGCGGCATCACCTCGCCGTGGTCGGCGAGCTCGACCAGATCGGCGACCGATGTCGGGTGCAGTGAGAAGGCCACGGACTGGTTCCCGGAGTCCACCAGCCGGACCAGCTCCTCAGTTCCCCGGATCCCGCCGACGAAGCCGATCCTTGGATCGGTCCGCGGGTCGCGGATCCCCAGGATCGGATCGAGCACCCGGTCCTGCAGCACCGAGACGTCCAGCCGGCCCACCGGGTCCGACTCGTCGACGGTCCCAGGCCTGGCCGACAGGGAGTACCAGCACCCCTGGACGTACATGCCGAACTGCCCGCGCTGCTGCGGGGTCACCGGGTCGGCTTGCGGCTGCACCTCGAATGCCGAGGCCAGGGCCGAGACCAACCCGTCAACATCCCACCCATGCAGGTCCGCCACCACCCGGTGGTACGCCATGATCGTGACCTCGTCCTGGGCGAACACCACGGCCGGGAAGACGTCGTACTCGGGGATCGACGGGAGCTGCGTCGTGGGCCCGGTCGCACGGTCGCTCGATCCCGCTGCCGCTCGTCGCTGCCGGCCCACCCGGGCCGCTGCGGCGCTGCGATGGTGACCGTCGGCCACGTACAGCCGGGTCAGCGCACCGAACTCGTGGACCAGCTCGTTGACCGCACCGGGATCCGTGACCGTCCAGAAGACGTGCCGCACCGCGTCCGCGCTGACGAAGTCGTACGACGGCGCACCCGCGGTGACCTTCTCGACCAACGCGGTGATCTCGGCGCTAGGGGGGCGTAGCAAGAACACCGGCTCGTCGTGCGCGTCGAGGGCGTCGATGTGCGCGACCCGGTCGTCCTCCTTGTCCCGACGGGTGTGCTCGTGGGTGCGAATCACTCCAGAGTCGTACTCCGCGACGCTCACGCACCCCACCACCCCGGTCTGGGCGGCCACCCCCATCTGCTGGCGGTAGACGTACAACAACGGCTCCGGGTCGGCCACCAGCACCCCGGTGGCCACCATCTGCTCGAGGTTGCGCCGGCCCCGCTGGTGCACCGCCGCCGCGTACGGGTCGGTGCCCGCAGCCAGGTCGGCCTCGGGACGGGACACGTGCAGGAAGCTCACGGGGTTGTTCGCCACCAGCGTCCGGGCCTGGGCTGCGTCCACCACGTCGTACGGCGGTGCGGCCACGTGGGCCGCGAGCTCCGGGGTCGGACGTAGGGCGCTGAAGGGTTGGAGTACGGCCACGGCTGGGCTCCCTGGTCGTCGGTGCTGGGATTGGTCGTCGGTGCTGGGGGCTTCCGGGGCGAACGGGCACCACCATGATCCCACGAGTGGGCCCACCTACCTCCAGCGTCGTTGTATCCCCAGGGTCGTCGCGGTCCGGGTGTCGTCCACAGGATCGCCTTGTTCGACCCGGTGAGGGGCTCGCTGGCTCATCGTGGCTGGCACCAACGACTGTCTGCGTGGTTCGCGGACAGCCGATCACCAGGAAGGGGTAGGAGATGAACGAGCCGTACGTCACCCTCGTGGGTAACGTGGTCAGCGAGGTCCGACGGGCCACCACCGAGGCCGGGGTGCCGGTCGCGAGCTTCCGCTTCGGGTCCAGCACCCGCCGGTACGACCGGGCTCAGGGCGCGTGGATCGACGTGGACCCGATCTACGTGACGGTCAGCTGCTGGCGGACGATGGCTGAGAACGTCACATCCTCCCTCGGCAAGGGAGATCCGCTGGTGGTCCACGGCCGGCTGCGGCACCGCCGGTACGACCGTGAGGACGGTGGTACCGCCTACTCGTTGGAGATCGACGCGGTCGCCTTGGGTCACGACCTCGCTCGGGGCACCGGGGTGTTCCGGCGCACCCCGCGGCGCGTCGAGACGGCAGGGGGCTCGGACGTGGCGGGTGAGCTGGCCGCCGGCCTCGCCGAGGAGGAGCCGGCGATCGCCAGCTGGGAGGCCACCGAGGACGCACCGTTGACCCCTGCCGCGTCCGCAGCCTGACTCGTCGCTCGCCGGCTCCAGCACCCACCTCCAGCCCCCATCTCCAGTCTGGGTAGTCGGGTCCTGTCTGCGGTCCTGTCCGCGGCCCGGGCGGGACAGGGGCCGTTGGTCCCTGTCCCGCCCGGGCCAGACGAGGTAGACCGGCGATGTTCCCCTCCTCGCCCCCACAGGAGTCCTGATGAGTGCCGCATCCAGTCCTCGCCCACCTTCGGTTGCCATGCCGGGCGGCCCCGACATGTTCGGCCAGGTACGCACCTTCCTCGACCAGGGACGGCTCCACGTGGTGGTGGCCCTGCCGGGGGTACGTGCCGAGGACGTCGAGGTGCACGTTCGTGATGACCTGCTGCGGATCTGGGCGACTCACCCCGACCTCGAGCCGTGGGAGCCCTGGACGGGCGTGCCGGAGCGGGTAGCCGGTCGGGTCTTCGCTCGGGCGGTGCCGTTGCCGGCCGGTGTCTCGGACGCTGCTGCTGAGGTCCGGGTGGACGACGGGGTGCTCACCGTGAGCGTGCCGCTGCCGGCTGCGGCCACGGGGGGCTGACTCAGTTCGTGAGCGGTGGGTCACCACCCATACGCTGGGGGGGTGGCGGAGTTTATCTACACGATGCGCAAGGTCCGGAAGTCGTTCGGGGAGAAGGTCATCCTCGACGACGTCACCCTCTCGTTCTACCCAGGGGCCAAGATCGGGGTGGTCGGGCCCAACGGGATGGGCAAGTCGACCGTGCTGCGCCTCATGGCTGACCTCGACGTCCCGTCCAATGGCGAGGCGACGCTGGCTGCTGGGTACTCCGTCGGCGTGCTCCTGCAAGAGCCGGAGCTGGACGAGACCAAGTCGGTGCTCGGCAACGTGGAGGACGGGGTCGCCGAGACCAAGGGGTTGCTGACCCGGTTCAACGAGGTCTCCGAAGAGCTGGGCGCTCCGGACGCCGACTACGACACGTTGCTGGCCGAGATGGGCCGGCTGCAGGAGCAGCTGGACCACCGCAACGCCTGGGACCTGGACTCCCAGCTGGAGCAGGCGATGGACGCGCTGCGCTGCCCGCCGCCGGACGCCGACGTTCGGGTGCTGTCCGGTGGGGAGCGCCGCCGCGTCGCGCTGTGCAAGCTGCTGCTGCAGCAGCCCGATCTGCTGCTGCTCGACGAACCGACCAACCACCTCGACGCCGAGAGCGTGGCGTGGCTCGAGCAGCACCTGGAGAAGTACCCCGGCACGGTGGTGGCCGTCACCCACGACCGGTACTTCCTGGACAACGTTGCTCAGTGGATCCTCGAGATGGACCGTGGTCACGCCTACCCGTATGAAGGCAACTACTCCACCTACCTGGAGACCAAAGCGGGCCGGCTGAAGGTCGAGGGCCAGCGCGACGCCAAGCGCAAGAAGCGGCTGGAGGAGGAGCTCGAGTGGGTACGCTCCGGGGCCAAGGGCCGGCAGGCGAAGCAGAAGGCGCGGCTCAGCCGGTACGAGGAGATGGCCCAGGAGGCCGATCGGTTCCGCAAGCTCGACTTCGACGAGATCCAGATCCCGCCGGGCCCCCGGCTGGGCAACATCGTCGTCGAGGCCGATGACCTGCACAAGGCGTTCGGCGAGCGCGTCGTCTTCGACGGGGTGAGCTTCTCGTTGCCGCGCGGTGGCATCGTCGGGGTGATCGGCCCGAACGGCGCGGGCAAGACCACGTTGTTCAAGATGATCGTGGGTGAGGAGCAGCCCGACTCCGGCTCGATCCGTCTGGGGGAGACGGTCCGGATCGCCTACGCCGACCAGCTTCGCAGCGGCATCGACCCGGCCAAGACGTTGTTCGAGGTGGTCTCGGACGGGCTGGACTACATCAAGGTCGGCAACGTCGAGATGCCGTCCCGGGCGTATGTCGGAGCCTTCGGGTTCAAGGGCCCCGACCAGCAGAAGCCGGCCGGCCTGCTCTCCGGCGGGGAGCGCAACCGGCTGAACCTGGCGCTGACCCTCAAGCAGGGTGGCAACCTGTTGATGCTGGACGAACCGACCAACGACCTGGACGTGGAGACCCTGTCCAGCCTGGAGAACGCGCTGCTGGAGTTCCCGGGGTGCGCGGTCATCACCAGCCACGACCGTTGGTTCCTCGACCGGATCTCCACGCACATCCTGGCGTGGGAGGGCGACTCCCAGTGGTTCTGGTTCGAGGGCAACTTCGAGGCGTACGAGAAGAACAAGGTGGAGCGTCTCGGGGTGGAGGCGACCCGGCCGCATCGGGCCACGTACCGCAAGCTCACCCGCGGCTGAGTGCGCTCCGTGACCCGACACGTCGCGCGCATCCCCGGTCGCCCCCGG
>JAJYSQ010000030.1 GCA_021793495.1 Actinomycetes bacterium | reverse complement strand
ACCCACCCGGGGCGGCCCGGGAGCAGCCCCTGCCCGCCGAACAGCACGAGCTCGGCCTGGAACCCGGTGTCCCGCAGCGCCAGGACCGCACTCTCCAGCTCGTCCAGCTCCTCCGGCGCGGGCCACTGGGTCGCTCCTGGTGCCAGCACGGACATCCGCACAGCGCTGAACGGGGAGCGGGCCAGGGTGGCCAGCGTGGCCGCCCGGGTCTGGGCGTCCTGCTGGTGCCAGGACAACGCCGTGGTCCCGATCGGGTGGTGTGCGGTGCCGTCGGCGTAGACGAAGCGGGTGCCGCGGACCTGCACCGGGCCGGTGTCACCGTCCGCCGGGGGCAGGCACTCGATGCTGCCGGTCTGCAGCTCGCCACCGTCCCGGTCGCTGACTGTGTAGTGCCACGGGCCGGTGTGGTCCGGTGCGAACCGGACCAGGCGTCGCCGGCCCACGGTGACCGGCTCGGTCACGGCCCATCGCTCGGGATGGGTGAAGGTGACTTCCGCGGCGGTGTCGCTGACCTCGAGCTCCACCGGGTCCCAACGCCGCACAGTGCGGGCTGTCGTGCTCATCGAGCCCTCCGAACCCGGACGGCGAGGTCCGTGCGGTCCGGCAGCGGGATCCGGCAGCGGCCGCGGTAGCGGCCGGACAGGCGGGTCACAGTCATCTCCCAGGTGTCGATCAGGTCCACGGTGTGCTCGTGGTCGCTGAGGTCCAGGTCGTGGTGGGCGTACCGGCGCTCGCCCAGGTAGTCCAGCCGGTAGCCCTCGTCCCGGGCCGCGATCCAGTCGGCGGGCCCCTCGGCCATCACCGAGCGGAGGAAGGCGATGCGCGCCGGGCTCTCGCCGACGAGCCGGCCGCCTGCGGAGATCCAGGCCGGTTTGGAGTCCACGAAGCACTCACCGTGACCGGCGTGGCCGCCACCGGCCATCGTGTACCAGAACCGGCGGGTGAGCTCGAGACCGCTGAGGTTGCCCCACCGGCGCTCGATGTCACCCTCGTAGCCGATCTCGTCGATCACCACGGGCTTGGGGTGGCGCTGGCACCACTCCTCGGCCAGCCGCCCGTCCCAGTGCTGGATGCTCTGGTGCGTGGTCCAGGGCTTGCTGAAGTCGTACAGCGTGGCGTGCACGTACATCGCCGTGCCGTTGTGGATCGAGGCCAACCGGCGGTACGGGTCGATCCGTTGCAGGTACTGCAGCAGCTCGTCCCAGTCCGCCATCGTCTTCGCGGTGTTGAAGTCGAACTCGTTGGCCATCGACCACCACACGTTGCGGAAGGCGCCGAGCCGGGCGACGACGTACCGGATGAAGCGCCGGTCCTCCTCCGGGGTCATGTTGTCCACGCCCCACTCACCCTTGTCGTAGGGGTGCAGCAGGATCAGGTCCGCCTCGATACCCAGCCGCTGCAGGTCCAGCACCCGCTCCTCGAAGTGGGCGAAGAAGGCCGGGTCGAACCGGGTCTTGTCCAGCTGGCCGGGCTCGTCACCGACGAACGCCAGCCGCGGTGGGCGCATCCCGCCTGTGGGCAGCAGGCACATCCGGACCTTGTTGAACGGGGAGGCCGCCAGCGAGGCGAGCGTCTCCTCCTCGTGCGCCCGGTCGCCGGTGTGCGTCCAGTGGTAGCAGGTGGTGCCGAACGACTCGTGCCGGGTGCCGTCGGCGTAGCGGAACGTCCGAGGACCGGCCACCCGCACCGGCCCGTGGTTGTCCGGTCCAGGTGGGGTCACGGACAGCTCACCGGTCTGTCCGTCCAGCTCGGCGGCCGAGCTGGCGGTGCGGAAGGTCCAGCGGCCCTCCTCGTCCGGGGAGAACCGGATCCGGTAGGTGCCCTCGCCGTCGTAGAAGCCGTCGACGGTCACCTGGCGGTTCCGGTGCTGGAACGTGGCCGTCAGCTCCACGTCCAGGAACGGGTTGCCTGAGCTCGGCCCGGTCAGGGTGATCTCGTGCAGTCCCCAACGCTCGACGGCGATGGGCTGGTCGGTCTGTCCGGTCACGTAGCGTCCTCGGTGGTGTCCAGCGCCAGGTCGGCCTGCGCCTGTTGGGTGATCCACTCCACGGGTAGCTGGATGTGCTTGATCGTCTTGCGCAGGTAGGAGTAGGCCACGTGCAGCAGCCCGTCGGGCGTCTGCAGGATGGTCGGGTAGGAGTAGCCCACCGGCGCGTCCTTGTACTCGATGTCGGCCACCTGCAGGTTCCGCAGGTAGGGCCAGGTGCGGCCGCCGTCCTCGGACAGCGCGATGGTCAGCGGGGTGCGCACCGCCTTCTTCCGCCAGCCGTCGCCGGCCGGTACGAAGCGGAACTGGTCCCGCTCCATCGTCGCGTCGTTGAAGACCACGACCAGGCGCCCGTCGGCGAGAGCGATCTGGTGCACCGCGGAGTTGTTGTTCGGCAACGTCGTGCGCACCGGCACGCTCCAGGTGCGGCCCAGGTCGGTGGACTCCGAGGCGTACACCCGGTCCGCCGCCCGGGAGCGGAACAGCCCGAGCAGGCTGCCGTCCGGGCGTGCGGCCAGGCTCATCTGCACCCGGTGCCGGCTCTCCGGCACCGGGCGTACCTGCCAGGTGCGCCCTTCGTCGTTGCTCAGGGCCACCACGGAGTACTCTCCGTCGGCATCCACCTGGTAGGCCGGCAGCAGCCAGGTCCCGTCGGTGAGGAACAGCGGCGGGTTGCGCAGGAAGAAGCCGGGACCAGCGAACAGCGTCTCCGCCTCGGACCAGCTGGCGCCGTCGTCCTCGGAGGTCCGCACCAGCACGTGGGCGTCGGTGCGGTCGTGCGGGGTGTTCGAGGTGTGCAGCAGCCAGATCCGGTCGTCCGGGGCGCGGAACAGCACCGGGTTCTGCTCCGAACGGTCCGGGTCGGCAGCCATCAGCCGCGGTTCTTCCCACTGCCGCGAGCCCGCGGGCAGCCGGGAGAGCACCACGTTCGTCTCCCGGTCGCCCTCCTGCGGTCCGTTGAACCAGGCGCAGAGCAGGTCGCCGGTGCGGGTGGTCGCCAGCGTGGCGGCGTGGCTGTCGACCGGGTGGATGACCGGTAGCAGGGCCTCGGTCAGGTCGGGGTCGCTCGTGGAGCGCTCGAGATGGCCGGTGAACCTGGGATCCACGTATCAGTCCTCGCGGAAGAAGTAGTGCTCAGGGTTGCTCGGGCCAGGGGCGGTGTACATGCCCTCACCCGGGAAGGAGTCCGGGACGTTGCCCATCGTGTTGCTCACGACGCCGTAGCTCTGCGGCTGGGTGCAGACCCCGATCAGGTTGAACTCTTCCTTGGCGATGCTCAGGATCTCCTGGTTCAGCGGGTCGATCTCCTCCGCGTCGTAGGTGGTGAGCACCTGGTCGAAGAGCTCGAGGGACCGCTTCCAGGCATCGGGTGGCGTCTCGCCGTCGGCACCGTCGCTGCGCCACCAGGTGGCCCAGTCGTGCCCCCACATCGAGCTGCCCCGCGGGTTGGACGGCGTCCAGTAGTGGTTCGAACCCATCGTCGGGCGGGCCTCGAAGAACCCGGCCGTGAACGCGGTGCAGTGGCTCTGGTTCGCCTCCACACGCTCCCAGAACAGGCTGTCGGCCACCGTCTGGGTGTTCAGCTTGATGCCGACCTCGGCCAGGTCTGCGGTGATGAGCTCCAGAGCAGCCAGGTGGTCCGCCTTGGCGACGTCCACCAGCACGGTGATCTCCACCTGGGTGTCCTCGAAGCGGCGCACACCGTTCGATCCCGGTGCGCTCAGCCCGGCGCGGTCCAGGTGCTCGTTGGCCAGGTCCACGGAGTACTCGGTGTACTGCGTCCCGAACTCCTCGTCGTAGCCGTACTGTCCTTCGTTCGGCGCCACCTGCCACGGGATGCTCTGCTCGGCGTAGACCGACTCCACGATCCGCGGCCGGTTGATCGCGTGCGAGACGCCGATGCGGAAGTCCTTGCTCCGGTACAGGTCGGCGAGCGGGTGATCCTCCACGCACTGGTTGAACGCCAGGGCGATCGCGTTGGTGCCGGCGGGGGCGACGTCGAACAGCCGGTAGTCGCCGCTCTCGGCGTTGTTGGAGATGATCGGCAGGTTCTGCACCGTGTTGAAGTTGCCCATCTGCATGTCCAGGTCACCGTTGGTGATCTGCAGCGTCTCCACCTCCACGTCCAGGAGGATCTCCGCGCGGAACGTGTCGATGTAGGGCAGCTGGGAGCCCTCGGGGTCGGTCTTCCAGTAGTAGGGGTTGCGCTCCAGCACGACGGCGTCGCCCTCACCTAGACCCTGGGTCACCCGCCAGGCGTGCAGCACGGGCAGGTCCGGGCTCATCCAGTTCGTCAGCTTGTTCGACAGCAGCTGGATCCAGTCCTCGAGCCCTTCTTCCCGCACCAGCTCCTCCACGTCCGGGTTGAAGGCGAGGTGGAACTGCTCCAGGTAGTGCTTGGGCGCCACCATCAGCCGGTTCCGGCACTGTTCGTGCAACCAGCCGGGTTTCGGCCCGTCGAAGACGTACCGCACGGTCCAGTCGTCCACCTGCTCGAACGTGGCCGGGGAACCGTCGCTCGGGTTCGTCCACATGTTGTAGATGCCGTACGGGTGGTAGTCTGGGTCGGCGTTCAGGTCCTCGAAGGCGAACCGGTAGTCCTCTACGGTGACCGGCTCACCGTCGGACCACTTCAGCCCCTCCCGGAGCTTGAACTCGAAGGTGGCTCCGCCGTCCAGCTCGGTGAACGACTCGCAGATGTTCGGCAGGATCTCCTCGGTGCCCGACGCGTTGGTCCACTCCCGGGCCCACCGCACGAACGGCTCGTAGCCGGCGGCCTGGTCCAACCAGGCGACATCAGCCTGGGTGATCATCGCCGAGCGCCAGGTGCCGCCGTAGCTGCCGACGGACTCCACCGGTTCGACGACCAGCGGGTTCTTCGGCAGCCGCTCCTCGAGCGGTGGCAGCTCACCGGCCTCCACCAGCTCTGCCAGCTCGGGCGCCTCCGGCCCTTGTCCGCCGTCGCCCCCGAGCTGGTGGCGGGATCGGTGGAGAAGAAGCTGCACCCGGCGACCAGGCCCAGGGTGCCGGCTCCCGTCGCGGTGAGGAGGGCTCGGCGGGAGACCTCTGGAAGGCGGTGATGGGTCGTGCGTCTCATGCTGACAGTTCCTCTATTCCACGGAGCTGGAGCTCCTGAGCGAAATGACAGGCCACACGGCGTCCCGGCGCGACCTCGCGCAGCGGGGGCTGGTCCGTGCGGCACTTCTCCTGCGCGTAGGCGCACCGGGTGCGGAAAGGGCAACCGGAGGGCACGTTGGTCGGGTCGGCGACCTCGCCCTGGAGCACGATCCGTTCCCGGGCGCGGGCTGCGCTCGGGTCCGGGTTGGGCACCGCCGAGAGCAGCGCCTCGGTGTACGGGTGCTGCGGCCGGCGGTACAGCTCGGCGGTGGGTCCGGTCTCGACCACCCGCCCGACGTACATCACCACGACCTCGTCGGCCATGTACTCGACCATGCCGAGGTCGTGGGAGATGAACAGGTAGGTGAGGTTCTCGTCCTCCTGCAGGTCCTTCATCAGGTTGAGGATCTGTGCCCGCACCGAGACGTCCAGGGCGCTGACCGCTTCGTCGGCCACGACCAGCCGCGGGTCCAACGCCAGCGCTCGGGCCAGGCCTACGCGCTGCCGCTCACCTCCGCTGAACGCGTTCGGGTACCGGCGCAGGTACTCCGGACGGAGCCCGACCCGGCGGAGCAGGGTCGTCACCCGGTCCTCGATCTCGGACTCCGGCACCACGTTGTTGACCCGGAGGGGTTCGCCGATGATGTCGGCCAGCGTCATCCGCGGGTTCAGCGAGGAGAACGGGTCCTGGAAGATCATCCGGATGCTCTTCCGGTAGGGCTTGAGCTGCCGTTCGGACAGCGGCGCCAGGTCGACCACAGTGCCATCGTCACGGCGGTAGCGGATCTCACCGGAGGTGGGCTCGTAGGCACGCAGGATCGTACGACCGAGGGTGCTCTTGCCGCAGCCGGACTCGCCAACCAGGCCCACGGTCTGCCCGTGCTTGATCTGCAGGTCCACCCGGTCGACCGCCTTGACCTCGGCCGCCGTGCGCCCCCACATCCCCTTCTTGATCGGGAAGTACTTGCTCAGCTGGCGGGTCTCCAGGAGCAGGTCCGCGGTGTCCGCCTCGTCGGTGGTACTGATTTCCTGGGTGTCCTGGCTCATGTCGTCTCCTCGTAGAGCACGCAGCGAACTTCGTGGCCCTCGTCGTCGCGGATCACCGGAGGCGGCGCGGTGTCGCACCGACCGGGCTGGAAGAAGTCGCACCGGTCGTTGAACGGGCAGCCGCTGGGCCGCGCAAACGGGTGCGGGACCATCCCGCGTACCGGAGCCAGCCGCTTGGCCGAGCCCTGGCCGAGCTTCGGGATGGAGTTGAGCAGCGCCTGCGTGTAGGGGTGGCGTGGCTCCCGGAATATCGTGGTCAGGCTGCCGCGCTCGACCACGTTGCCCAGGTACATCACCGCCACGGAGTCGGCGATCTGGGCGGCGACCCCGAGGTCGTGGGTGATCAGCATGATCGCCATGCCTCGTTCGTCACGCAGCGAGACGAGCAGCTCCAGGATCTGTGCCTGGGTGGTCACGTCCAGCGCGGTGGTGGGCTCGTCGGCGATCAGCAGCTCGGGATCACAGGAGAGGGCCATGGCGATCATCACGCGCTGGCGCATCCCGCCGCTGAGCTCGAACGGGTAGGCGTCCACCCGCGTCTCCGGCGCAGCGATCCCGACCCGGTCGAGCAGGTCGATCGCTCGTTCCCGGGCGACCTCCTTGGAGACCGGCTCGTGCAGCTGGATCGCCTCGACGATCTGGTCGCCCACCTTGTGCACCGCCGACAGGGAGGTCATCGGTTCCTGGAAGACCATCGAGATCCGTTTGCCGCGGACGGCGCGGACGATCGCCGGGTCGGCGCCGATCATCCCGACCTTGCCCTCGGGCGCCTCGGCCGCGTCCGGAGCCTCGGTGGTGCGCCTGCGGCGCCGCCGCAGGCCGAAGAAGCTGGACCGGCGGGCCGTGGCCTCCACCTCGGTGGCCGGCGGCCTGGGCACCCACACCTGGCCGCCGACGATCTTCCCGGGCCGGTCCACCAGCTGCAGGATCGAGCGAGCCATCACGCTCTTCCCGCAGCCGGACTCGCCGACCACGGCCAACGTCTCACCTCTGCGGATGGTCAGGCTGACCCCGTCGACGGCGTTCACCACCCCGTCCTCGAGCTGGAACTCGGTCCTCAGGTCGTTCAGCTCGAGCACGGTCGGGGCATCCGGGTCCAGCCGGCGCTCCGGGATCTGGTCACTTGTAGGGGTCTGCTGCATCACGCAATCCATCTCCGACGAAGTTCATGGCCAGGACAGTGACGAAGAGAGCCAGGCCGGGGAGCATGAGCCACGGCGCGGTCTCGATCGTCCGGATGTTCTGCGCGTCCTGGAGGAGCACACCCCAGCTGACCGCTGGGGACTGCAGTCCGAGGCCGAGGAAGCTCAGGGCGGTCTCGCCGAGGATCATGCCGGGGACCGACATGGTCAGAGAGGCGATCAGGTGGCTGGAGAACGAGGGCACCATGTGGCGGAAGATGATCCGCGGTCTGCTGCATCCGTCCAGCAGGGCTGCTGTGATGAAGTCCTCCTCGCGCAGGGAGAGGAACTTCCCGCGCACTTCTCTGGCCATCCCGGTCCAGCCGATCACCGACAAGATGGCGGTGATGGCGAAATATCGTGCCAGTGGTCCCCAGGACGAGGGGATCGCAGCGGAGAGCGCCAGCCACAGCGGCAGCGTCGGGATCGACATCAGGAACTCGATGATGCGCTGGATCAGGGTGTCCGGCTTGCCGCCGTAGTAGCCGGAGATACCGCCGAGCACGACGCCGAGGACCAGGCTGACGGCCACACCGACCAGACCGATGGACAGCGAGACCCGCGAACCGTAGATGATCCGGCTGAGCGAGTCCCGGCCGGCGCGGTCAGCACCCCAGAGGAAGAACGGTTCGCTCGGATCCTCGGGGCCGATGAGGTGCAGGTCCATCGGGAACAGACCCCACAGCCGGTAGGGCTCACCGCTGACGAACAGCCCGACGGGGATGTAGCTGTCCTCGTCGATCTCGAACTGGTTGGCGAACGTCTCCGGGTCCCGCGTGACGTTGAAGCCGTGCACGTACAGGCCGAAGCCTTCGGTCTCGTGATAGATGTGCAGCTGCTGCGGCGGGGCGTAGGTGTAGTCCGCGTTCTGTGCGGTGGCAGTGGTGGGGGCGAGGATCTCGGCGAAGGCCACCACGAAGTAGATGGCCACCACGACCCAGGCCGACACGAACGCCACCTTGTGGCGCCGGAAGCGACGGTAGACCAGTCGCCACTGCGAGGAGGTGCCGCCCTGAATCGCCGCGGCACGGCTCGATTCGGTCGTGGGGGAGGTGACGACGGCGTCGTCACCTGGCGGGGGCGTGGGCACCTCCATCCCTGCCTGGGTCAGCGTGGTGCCCTCGCCCGTCGTGTCGAGCAGCTCGGGATCGTCGGTGGCCGTCGCTGCGTCTGCGGGCCGGTTCGTCTCTTCGCTCATGCGTCAGCTCTCCTGATAACGGCGTCGGATTCGCGGGTCCCACCAGGCGAGCACCAGGTCGCTGATCAGCGTGCCGATCACGGTCAGCGTGCTGAGGATCAGGATGAAGCTGCCGACCAGGTACATGTCCTGGCTGAGCGTCCCGCCGAACAGCAGGGGGCCTGTGGTGGGCAGGCTGAGCACGATCGAGATGATGGTCTCACCGCTGATCAGGCCGGGCAGCAGCCAGCCGATGGTGCTGAAGAACGGGCTCAGCGACATCCGCACGGGGTACTTGAGCAGCAGCTTCCACTCCGGGAGACCCTTCGCCCGCGCGGTGATGACATAGGGCTTGTAGAGCTCATCGAGCAGGTTGGCCCGGGTGATCCGGATCAGCCCAGCAGTTCCGGAGAGACCGATGATCAGGATCGGCAGCCACAGGTGCGAGGCCAGGTCGAGGACCTTGCCGAGGTTCCACGCTGCGTCGACGTACTCCGGTGAGAACAAGCCGCCGGCGCTCTGCTCGAAGTGCCGTACACCCAACCAGAGGAAGAACAGGGCCAGCAGGAAGTCCGGGATCGCCATACCGACGAACCCGAAGAAGGTGGCGATGTAGTCACCGGGGGAGTACTGCTTCACGGCGGAGTAGATCCCGATCGGGAAGGCGACGGCCCAGACGAACAGCAGCGTGCTGATCGACAGGAAGAAGGACAGTGCCACCCGGTCCCAGATCAACGTGGACACCGGCCGGTTCCAGGCGAAGGACTGGCCGAAGTCACCGTGGAAGATGATGTTGGAGATCCAGTTCCAGTACTGCACCAGGAACGGGTCGTCCAGACCGTAGCGCGCACGCAGGGCCGCCATCTGC
>JAJYSQ010000029.1:2346-9438 GCA_021793495.1 Actinomycetes bacterium | reverse complement strand
GGGCGCCCGGTCCCCAGACCGCGAAGCAGGCCCACCCGCCGGTGACGTCGCGCACGTCCACCGAGCCGTCATGGGGCGCGTGCCCGGTGATCCACGCCAGGTCCCGGGTGCCGGAGGCGGTCCCGGAGATCACCAGGAACCGCCTCTCGTCCAGCCGGGTCACGGTCAGGTCGGCCTCGATCCCGCCCCGGGAGTTCAGCATCTGGGTGTACACCACCCGCCCGGGTGCGACATCGACCTGGTTGTCGCACAGCCGGTTCAGCAGCCGGGCTGCGCCGGATCCGCTGACCTCCAGCTTGGCGAACGAGCTCTCGTCGAAGATCGCCACGCCGGTGCGGGCCGCGGCATGCTCGGCGCCGATCGCCCGGGAGAAGTACCGTCCGGCGAAACCGTACGGGCGTACCGACTCCTCGTCGGGGCCGTCAGCCGCGTTCGGCTCGTACCAGCCGACCCGTTCCCAACCGGCTTTCTCCTCGAACACTGCCGCATGCTCGACGTGCCACGAGTAGGCCGGGGAGACACGCAGTCCCCGGCGGGAGTCGCGTTGGCGCCCCGGGTAGGAGATGTCGTAGTACCGCTGGTAGCTCTCCACGGTGCGCGCCAGGGTGTACCCCGGGGAGGCGTACGCCGCGTCGAACCGACGCACATCCATGTGCGACAGGTCCATCGGCGCCTCACCGTCGAGGATCCAGGAAGCCATCACCATGCCGATCCCCCCGGCCCCGGCGATCCCGTGGGCGCAGAACCCGGCGGCGACGAAGAACCCGGCCACCGAGGACTCGCCGAGCACGAACTCGTTGTCCGGGGTGAACCCCTCCGGCCCGTTGACCAGCTGGCGGATCCCCATGTCGGCCAGCGCCGGGACCCGCTCGACCGCATTGGTCGCGATCTGTTCGAAACGCGGCCAGTCCTCGGCGAGCAGCCGGGCGTTGAAGTCCGCCGGGAGCTGCTCGTAGCCGAACCCGTCGGCGCTGAACGGTGCCGGGTCCCGCTCGTACCCCCCGTACACCAGCCCGTCGACCTCCTGGCGGAAGTAGACGAGCAGGTCGGGGTCGCGCAGCGTGGGCAGCACCGCCCGCCCGGCGGCGGCAGCCACCGCCCGGGTCCCGGCCGGCTCGGTGACCACATACTGGTGGGACATCGGTACCACCGGTACCCGCACCCCGGCCATCCGGCCGATCTCGGCGGCGAACATCCCGGCGGCGTTGACCACGACCTCAGCGGCGACGTCGCCACGGTCCGTGCGCACCCCGACCACCCGGCCGTCGCGCACGTCGATGCCGGTCACCCGGGTGCCCTCGGCGATGCGCACCCCGCGGGCCCGGGCACCAGCGGCCAGTGAGTAGGCCAGCCGGGACGGATCGACCTGGCCGTCCCCGGGCAGCCAGGCGGCGGCCAGCACGCCGTCGGTGCGGATCAGCGGGAACAGGGCCGCGGCCTCGGCGGCCGAGATCTCCGCCAGCTCCATCCCGTGGGCTCGGGCCCACCCGGCCTGCCGGCGGATCTCGGCCAGCCGATCTGCGCTGGCAGCCAGGCGCAGCCCCCCGGTACGGATGAAGCCCGGCGGGTGCTCCCCGGCCTCCAGCTCCTCGTACAGCCGTACCGAGTACCGGTTCATCTCGGTCAGCGTCGGGTCAGCCCGCAGGACCCCGACCAGGCCGGCCGAGTGGAACGTCGAGCCGCTGGTCAGCTCGGCCCGCTCCAGCACGAGCACGTCGCGCTCACCGGAGACGGCGAGGTGGTAGGCCACGGACAACCCGCCGACCCCCCCGCCGACCACCACGACCCGGGCGCGTTCGGGCAGCTCGATCGCGGCCATCAGGCCTCCTCCCCGACCGGCACCGGGGCCGCAACGGCCACGTGGTCGGCCAGCACGCCAGACCGATGACGTTGGACCATCCCGTAGTACCCACCACCCAGCACGACCGCGCCGAGAACGAAGATCACCCCTCCCCAGGCGTACGCCCCCGCGCCGTAGATCTGGCTGCGCGGCAGCACGAGGTTGAACGCCATCCCGGCGCCGTACACGATCGCGACCGCGTTGACCACCAGGCCGTACCGGCCGAGGCTGAACAACCCGGCCTGCCCGGGGCCGCTGGGCCAGCCGCGCAGCCGCTGGCGGAACAACGGCACGGTGACCAGCAGGTATGCCAGGTAGATGCAGACCACCGACACGCTGGTGACCACCAGGAAGATCTGGCTGGCACCGAGGTTGACGACCAGGATCGCCGCCGCGGCCACCCCGGTCACCAGAGCCGGCACGACCGGGGAGCCCGAGGACTCCGAGACCCGCGACAAGGCGGTGCCGAACGGCAGGTTGTTGTCGCGAGCCATGGAGAACGTCATCCGGATCGCCGCGGTCTGGATCGCCAGCCCACAGACGAAGATCGCGATCGCCACGTCGACCAGCAGGATCTTGCCCAGCGTCGAGCCGAGCGCCGCCTCCACCACGTACGGCAGGCCCCCGCCGCCCAGCGTGGCCAGGCTCAGGCTGGGCGCAGCCATCAACGCGAGCAGCAGCAGCAGGGCCCCGGCGATACCGGCGACCACCAGTGCCCGCAGGATCGCCTTCGGCACCGTCCGCCGAGGATCCCTGGTCTCCTCGGCCAGCGAGCCGGCGGAGTCGAAGCCGAACATCACGTACGCCGGCATGATCGCGGCCATCAGGAACGCGGCTGCGTACCCGATCGTGTGGTAGCCGGGCAGCCCCGGACCGGCCCCCTGAGCGCTCATGATCACCCCTGGCCCACGGTGCAGGTGGAACGGCAGCAGCACGAGGAAGGCCGCGACCCCGACCAGCTCGGCGACCACACCGACGTTGTTCACCAACGAGATGACCTTGACCCCCACCACGTTGATCAGCGTGGTCAGGGACAGCAGGATCACCCCGAGGATCACCGCGTTCGTCGTGGTGTTCTTGACCAGCTCGAAGCCGGACCAGACCGGTGGCAGCACGATCTGCCAGGCGATCGCCACCGCAGCGGCCGTGACGACCGCCCCGACCAGCAGCATCCACCCGGCCAACCAGGACCCGGCCTTCCCGCTGACCTGCTTGGACCACTGGTAGGTCGACCCGGCGATCGGGAACCGGGCTCCGAGCTCGGCGAAGTTCAAGGCGACCAGGAGCTGGCCGACGAAGACCAGCATCCAGGCCCACCACACGGCCGGACCGCCGAAGCCGTACCCGAACCCGGTGAGCTGGAACATCCCGGTCAGGATGGAGATGAAGCTGAACCCGGCGGCGAACGCCGAGAACGAGCCGAGGCGGCGGTTGAGCCGCTGGCGGTAGCCGAAGTCGGCCAGATCGGCGGCGTCACGCTGGTGGTGGTCGGCGTGGCCGCCGGCTCGGTCGGGGATGGGGGTGGTGCTCACTGGTCCTCCTGGTGGGACACGGGGACGGGACGGGGGGCGGGTGCGGCGAGCAAGGCGAGCGAGCGGTCGAAGAGAGGGTCGGCGAGCAGGGCCGCCGACCAGTCGTACTTGGCGGTCCCCCAGCTCCAGAAGTCGAAGTCCAGGCCGGCGGCGGCGTCCTGGATGGAGGCCCACATCGTCCAGGCGTACTGGGCGACCACCCCCCACAGCCAGGCGCGTGCGGACAGCACCGGGTCCACCCGGCCCTGGTAGGCGGCGACCAGCTCGTCGAGCATCTCGACGCCGAACCCGGACGGCTGGGCCGCCTCCGACCACAGGTTGCCCAGGTCGAAGGCCGGGTCGTTGGCTGCGGCGTACTCGTAGTCGACCACCCAGATGCGCTGGCCGTCGTCGAGCAGGTTCGCCGCGAGCAGGTCGTTGTGACACGGGGCCGCCCCCCCGCTGGACCGGCGCAGCGCCTGGGCCGCCTGGCGGATCCTCGGCTCGTGGTCGAGGTAACCGGCCGGCACCCGGAAGCCGTTGGTCCGGACGGCGTGCAGGTACCGCTCCCAGGCCGCGACCATGTCGAAGCGCCCGGCGAAGGGCGGCCCCTGGTGCAGCCGGCGTATCGCGGTGGCCACCCGGGCCAGGGTCTCCGGGTGGGCGAGGTCAGCGGGCGTGAGGGTCCGGGCGTCCAGGAAGTCCACGACGAGCGCGCCGAGCTCGTCGACGGACTCCACCACCCGCGGGCCCACCCCGATCTGGGCGGCGACCCGGGCGTTGTGCCGCTCGGCCGCGCGGTCGATGCCCAGCAACGCCCCGCCGGGGGTGGGGATGCGAAGGACGAAGCGCTGGCCGGCCGCGGTGATCGTGAAGTTCCGGTTGGTGAGCCCACCGAGCAACGGGACGACCTCGGAGACCGGCCCGGGCAGCCGGCTCAACCGGCCCAGCACGTCGTGCAGCTCGGGGTCGGCGACTCCACTCACCCCGGTCACCCCGGGTGCTCTGCCTGGTGCCATGCGCGGAGCGTAGGGGTGATCGGCGAAACGGTCTAGACCCAATCGGGACCGGGGTGGCGCGGACTGGTCAGCGCCACCAGCCGGGCACCCCCGGCGGGCAGACCGGACCACGGGTGATCGGTGTGCAGCACGGCGACCGCACAGGTCGGAAACTTCCCGGCCACCGAGGCCACCCGAGCCTGCTCCTGCGGGTCGGGGTACGGTCCCGGCCCGACCAGCTCGACGACCAGGTCGGGCAGCCCGGGACTGTGCCCGACCAGGACCAGGGTGCCGACCGCCGGGTCGACCTCGGCGAGCACCGCGAGCAGGTCGTCCACCGCGGCGCCGTACACCCGTGGATCCACGACCACCGGCACCGGCACCGGGCCGAGCGCGGCGCCGGCCAGCGCCCAGGTGTCCTGGGTGCGCGCCGCCGGTGAGCAGACCACGAGGTCGACCACGCCGACATGGGCCGCGAGCCAGCGTCCGGCCCGGGGAGCGTCGGTGCGTCCTCGCTCGGACAGTGGCCGCTGCGCGTCGGGGACCCCCGGCGGGTAGGCGGACTTGGCGTGCCGCAGCACCACCAGTCGCCGGACGGCCGGGTCAGAGCCGGTGGATGCCACGGACGGCCGGCCGATCAGGCGCCGGTGGCGTGCAAGCCACCGTCGACGTGCACGATCTCACCGGTGGTCTTCGGGAACCAGTCGCTCATCAGGGCCACGGCCGCCCGGGCCGCCGGCCCCGCGTCGGTCACGTCCCACGGCAACGGGGACCGCTCGCCCCACACGCCCTCGAACCCCTCGAAGCCGGGGATCCCCTGGGCCGCCATGGTGCGGATCGGACCGGCAGCGACCAGGTTCACCCGGACCTCCTCCGGGCCGAGGTAGCGCGCCAGGTACCGGGCCGTGGACTCCAGGGCGGCCTTCGCCACGCCCATCCAGTCGTACAGCGGCCAGGCCACGGTGGCGTCGAAGTCCAGCCCGACGATGGAGGACCCCGGAACCAGCAGGGGGCGGACCGCCATCGCCAACGACTTCAGCGAGTAGGCCGAGACCTGCAGCGCGGTGGCCACGTCCTCCCAGCCGGTGGACAGGAAGTTCCCGCCCAGCGCGCCGGGCGGGGCGAACCCGATCGAGTGCAGCACCCCGTCCAGCCGGTCGGTGTGCGCGCCCAGTCGGTCCACGAGGGTGTCCAGGTGAGTCGGGTCGGTGACGTCCAGCTCCAGCACCGGGACCCGCTCCGGTAGCCGGGCGGCGATCTTCTCGGTGATCCGCAGGGCGCGCCCGAAGCTGGTGAGCACCACGCTCGCCCCTTCGAGCTGGGCGAGCCGCGCGACCTCGAAGGCGATCGAGGAGTCGGTGAGCACCCCCGTGACCAGCAGCCGGCGCCCGTCCAACAGACCCATCGATGTCCTCCTCACTGACCCATGCTCAAGCCACCGTCGACCGGGACGACGGCCCCGTTGACATAACCGGCCTGCTCCGAGGCGAGGAAGGCCACGACCGCGGCCACCTCTTCGGCCGTGGCGTACCGGCCGAGCGGGATACCCCGCAGGATCTCGGAGCGGCGTCGCTCGGACAAGCCGGAGGTCATCACCGTGTCCACGAATCCGGGGGTGACCACGTTGGTGGTGATGCCACGCGGGCCCAGCTCGCGGGCCAGGGACCGGGCCATGCCGATCAGCCCGGCCTTGGACGCCGCGTAGTTCGCCTGACCGGCCGAGCCCATCACCGCGACCACGGAGGACACCAGCACGATCCGGCCGTGGCGGGCCCGGACCATGGCCCGGGCGGCACGCCGGGCGACCCGGAACGCCCCCGCCAGGTTGGTGTCCACCACGGTCGCGAAGTCCTCGTCGGTCATCCGCAGCAGCAGCTGGTCGCGCAGCACCCCGGCGTTGGCCACCGCGACCTGGACCGGGCCGTGCGCCTTCTCCGCCGCGGTGAACGCGGCGTCCACGTCCGCGACGCTGGTCACGTCTGCGCGGACCGCCAGGACGCCCGGCTCGGTCGGCGGGGGTTGCGACCGGTAGGTGATCGTCACCTGGTCGCCGCTGGCAACCATCGCGCGAGCCGTGGCCAGGCCGATGCCTCGACCGGCACCAGTGATCAGTACGGAGCGACCCACGCCGGCGACCGTACCGGAGACCGGGCGACCCGGGCGCCGGACGTCCCACGGCGCCCGGGACACGCTAGGGTCGCTGGGGTGCGTGCGATCGTGGTCCGACAGTTTGGCGGCCCCGAGGCGCTGGAGTACCTGGAGGTGCCGGACCCGGTTCCCGGACCGGACGAGGTCCTGCTGGACGTGCAGGCCGCCGGGGTGAACTATGCCGACACCCACCAGGTCGAGGACTCCTACCTCGCCCGGTCGAGGCTGCCGATGGTTCCCGGGCTCGAGGTCGTCGGCCGGGACCCGCGGGGACGCCGGGTCGCGGCCCTGCTGCCCTCCGGCGGGTACGCGCAGCTCGCCGTGGCTCGGGCGAGAGACCTGGTCGAGGTGCCGGCGGCGGTCTCCGACGACGCGGCCCTCGCCCTGCTCGTGCAGGGGCTGTCGGCCTGGCACCTGCTGCGTACCTCGGCGCGGCTGCGCCCCGGTGAGACCGTCGTCGTGCAGGCCGCGGCCGGCGGCGTCGGCACGTTGGCCGTGCAGCTCGCCCGGCACTTCGGTGCAGGCCGGGTGATCGCCACCGCTTCCACCCCGGACAAGCGGGACCTGGCGCTGCGCCTCGGCGCGCACGCCACTG
>JAJYSQ010000029.1:0-2336 GCA_021793495.1 Actinomycetes bacterium | reverse complement strand
CCGAGCCGGACCTGACCGCGGCGCTGGTGGCGGCGAACCACGGGCGCGGGGTGGACGTCGTGCTGGAGATGACCGGCGGCCCGGTGTTCGACGCAAGCCTGGTCGCCCTGGCCCCCTTCGGCCGCCTGGTCACGTACGGCATGGCCTCGCGGACCCCGCCGAGCCCGATCGAGACCGGGACCCTGATGACCGGCTCGCGGGGCGTGGTCGGCTTCTGGCTGGCACACTGCCTGGCGCGGCCACAGATGGTCACCGACCCGATGTCCGAGCTGCTGGAGCTGACCGGCAGCGGGGTGCTGCACCCGGTTCTGGGCGGGCGCTACCCGCTCTCGGGCGCCCGGGCGGCCCACGAGGAGCTACGGGCACGTCGGACCACCGGCAAGCTCGTGCTGGACCCGGCGGCATGACGAGCAGCGACGCCCGGAGCCCGGGGCCCAGCACCGCGGTACCGGGTCATCCCGCGGCCGTGCCCCTCGTGGGCGTCCACCAGGTCGACGAGGACTTCCTCGCGCTGCCGTTGGGATCCCTGGCCGACACGGCACTGGCCCGGGCCGACCAGCTCGGTGCCAGCCACGCCGACGTGCGGGTGGAGCGGATCCGCTCGTACTCGCTGCGGCTGCGCGACGCGCGCACCGAGTCCATGACCGACCTGACCGATCTCGGCATCGCGGTGCGCGTGGTGCACGATGGGGCCTGGGGGTTCGCCGCCGGGATGGTGCTCACCGCTCGCGCCGCCCGCGACCTGGTCGACCGCGCGGTCGCCATGGCCCGGGTGGCCCGGACGGCCAGCCCGGAGGCGGTGCAGCGGGCCGAGGAGCCTGCTCACCCGGACACCTGGTGGGTCAGCGCGTACGACCGGGACCCGTTCGACGTCGCGGACGCCGAGAAGGTCGCCCACCTGGCCGAGGCCAGTCACCGGTTGCTGGCCGCGGACCCCGTGCACCATGTCGACGCGTCGCTGCAGGCGGTGAAGGAGCAGAAGTTCTACGCCGACTCCGCCGGCACCCGGGCGACGCAGCAGCGGGTGCGTACCGCACCGTCCTACACGGTGGTGCACCTCGGGGACGGCGGCGGGTTCGAGACGCTGCGTACCCTGGCGCCACCGACCGGTCGCGGTGCCGAGTACCTGACCGGCACCGGGTGGGACTGGACCACCGAGCTCGACGAGCTGCCCTCGCTGCTGGCCGAGAAGGTCGCCGCGCCGGGGTTGGCCGCCGGGCGCTACGACCTGGTCATCGACCCGTCGAACCTCTGGCTGACCATCCACGAGTCGGTCGGCCATGCGACCGAGCTGGACCGCGCGCTGGGGTACGAGGCGAACTACGCCGGCACCTCGTTCGCCACCCCCGACCAGCTGGGCCGGCTGCGCTATGGCTCGCCGCTGATGCACGTGACCGCCGATCGGGTCACCCCCCACGGGCTGGCCACGATCGGCATCGACGACGACGGGGTGGCTGCCCAGTCCTGGGACCTGGTGCGCGACGGCCTGCTGGTCGGCTACCAGCTGGACCGCTCGATCGCCCACCGGATCGGATCCGTACGGTCCAACGGCTGCGCGTTCGCCGACTCCCCCGAGCACATGCCGCTGCAGCGGATGGCCAATGTCAGCCTCGCCGCCGACCCGCAGGGACCGGACGTCGCCGGGCTGGTGGCCGGGGTGACCGACGGGGTGTACGTGGTCGGGGACAACAGCTGGTCGATCGACATGGCCCGGTACAACTTCCAGTTCACCGCCCAGCGCTTCTACCGCATCCGCGCCGGGCGACTGGTCGGGCAGGTCAAGGACATCGCCTACCAGGCGACCACCACCGAGTTCTGGGGCTCCCTGGCTGCCCTCGGTGGGCCGTCCACCTGGGTGCTGGGCGGGGCGTTCACCTGCGGGAAGGCCCAGCCGGCTCAGGTCGCCCCGGTCAGCCACGGCGCTCCCGCGGCGGTCTTCTCCGGGGTCCGGGTCCTCGACACGCGCGCGGAGGGTGGCGGATGAGCAGCGCTGACCTGCCGGTACGCGAGCAGGAGCTGGTCGAACGAGCCCTGGCTGCCAGCCGCGCGGAGTCGACCATCGTGCTCGTCGAACGCACCAGCACGGTCAACCTGCGGTGGGCCGGCAACACGCTGACCACGAACGGCACGAGCGACGGATGGCGGGTCGCCGTGGTCGCGACGACGGGCGTCGCGACCGGGACCGCGGCGGGGGTCGTCGGGGCCAACGGCATCGGCCTCGAGGACGTCCAGGAGCTCGCCGACCGTGCACTGACCGCCGCGACCCAGGCTGGGTCGGATGAGTCGGCAGGTACGTTGGTCCCCCCTGGTGAGCCCGACCCGACCTGGGACGACCC
>JAJYSQ010000028.1 GCA_021793495.1 Actinomycetes bacterium | reverse complement strand
TGGTCCCGTTCGCGTTGGTCGACCGGGTCCCGACGCTGGCGGCCGCGATGTTCCTCGCGGGGTTGACGATCTCACCGACCATCGTGGCCGGGTACGGCGTGGTCGCATCGCTGGTCCCCGAGGGCCGGCTGACCGAGGGGTTGACGTGGGCGGTGACCGGGATGAACCTTGGGGCCAACGTCTCCGTCGCACTGACCGGGGTCGTGGTCGACGCATTCGGCGGGCACCGTGCCTTCCTGGTCGCCGTCGGCGCCGGCGCGGTGTCGGTGCTGCTGGTGCTGACCGGTTCGCGCTGGTTGCACCCGGCCACCGTGCGCGACACCGGCCCACGCCCCACCGTGCGCGACGATCATGGGGAGATTGCTGGTCCACACCCGTGCCGACCCGCAGGATCCCCATGATCGACTCGTGCCCGGCCGCTCGAGGGCCATCCCGGCGCCAGCCTCGATACATCTTCCCTGCGACTTCCCTGCGACCCAGGGTTTCGCCACGGGTCGTCTCCTGGCAGAGTCAGAGGCATCGGGCGCCACCGCCGGCTCGAACCATCTACCACCGGTCGTCGGAAAGGGTCTGCCATGCATGAGCTCCGGCTCGTCGGGGTCAGCCAGGACGGCACGCAGCTGCTGCTGGCTGGCGGTGCCCAGGACGCGCAGTACACCCTGACCATCGACGAGCGGCTCGCCTCGGCGCTGCGAGGCGACCGGTCGCGACTCGGACAGCTGCAGATCGAGCTGGAGAGCACCTTGCGGCCGCGAGAGATCCAGGCCCGCATCCGCGCAGGGGAGAGTGCCGAGCAGGTGGCGGCCTCCGCAGGAGTCCCGGTCGAGAGAATCCGACGCTTCGAGGGGCCCGTGCTCCAGGAGCGGGAGTTCATGGCGGGGGTGGCGCGATCGGCGGCCGTGCGCACCACGTACGGCGGGGACGGACCGGTCCCCTTGCTCGGCGAGCTGGTTGCCGAGCGGCTCAGCGCCCGCGGTGTGGATCCGGTCAACCTTGCGTGGGATTCCTGGCGCCGTGAGGACGGGCGGTGGGAGGTCCGTCTGACCTACCAGCCCGGCCAGCCTGGCTCCGGGGACTCGACCAGTGCACTGTGGGTCTTCGACCCAGCGCGCAAGGTCGTGCGTGCTGATGACGACGAGGCCCGCTGGCTGACCGATGAAGCCCCAGCCTCGACCAAGGCAACCGCTTCCCGATGGCTGGCCAGCGTCCCTCGTGACGGTGCTCCCACCAGCGTCGCAGGCAACGCGGTTGGCGGTGCGGGGGGCAACAGGGTCAAGGAGCAGCTCCACGAGGCCGACGCTTCGGCGGAGCCGACCTTGGTGCTGGCCCGTCCGGGGACCGACGCCCCCGGCGAGCACCACGCGCGCACGGCGTCCACCGCACCGGGGTCCACCGCACCGGGGTCCACCGCACCGGGGTCCACCGCGCAGGAGCAGCACGCCGCACCGGCCTCGCCCCACCCCCAGGAGGCCGGCGACTCCTCCGATGACGCCTCCGCGGATCGGGACGAGTCCCGACGCCGGATCGGTCGGCGAGCGCGCCCCCGCGCCGACCGTCGCACCGGCGAGACCGACCAGGCCGCCGTCGCCGACGGTGTGGCCCCCGGCAAGCGAGCCACGGTGCCCAGCTGGGACGAGATCCTCTTCGGCTCGCGCCCGGCTGGCTCCTGACCGAGCACGGCGCGCCACTCCCGGCACGACCCGCCCGATCCCGCGCCGGACCGGGCTACCGACGGGCATGCAGCAGCGGCACGTACAGCTCATCGGCGGTCAACGAACCGTGCACGCCGACCAGCCGGAGCAGCTCGGCGGGCTCGGCCGCGCTGTCCACGACCGACCATGCTCCACGCATCACAACGACCAGATCCCCGATCCGGTCGAGCACCTCGGACCGCCACGTGGGCCCGAACAGCCCCTCGGCCAGTGCCTGCTGCCGGGTGAGCACGACCGCGCGATCGCCGAGGACGGAACGCCAGGTATCGCGCACGCGATCCAGGGCTGCGGACGGAGCGTAGACGAATCGGGCACGAGCCTCCCCGCCGAGCATCTCGACCTCGGCACGCAGCTCGGGTCGGTCCGCGACGTCCAGCCGATCTCGCTCGGCAACGTCGACCATGCCATGGTCAGCGGTGACGTAGAGGTCGGTCTCTGCAGGCAGCTCTCCGGCGATCGTCCGCGCCAACCGGTCGGCCTCAGCCAGCGCCTGACGCCATGGGGAGCTGGCCACACCGTAACGGTGTCCGGCCGCGTCCAGGCCACCCCAGTACACGTACGTCAGCCGGGCATGACCGGCCGCGACTGCGTCGTTCGCCAAGGCCACCGCGGTGCGCACGAGCTCCTCAGCCGTCTGGGCAGAGGACAACGGCGCGCCGCGCAGCACGGCCCGGTTCAGCCCGGAGTCGGCGAACTTCGCCGGACCGACCGCCACGACCTGGACGCCCGCGATGCCGGCCCGTTCCGGCACCGTGGCCAACGGCTGCCACTGGCCGGGGGGGACGGCCGCGTCCCATGCCAGGGAGCTCATCAACCGGCCGGCACCGGGGATCGCCACCCGGTACCCGACGATCCCGTGCTGGCCGGGCACGGCCCCCACGCCCAGGCACCCGAGACTCGTTGCGGTGGTGGTCGGGAAGCCGGCGGTGATCGATCGGGACCCGTCCGGGCCAGCACCGTCCAGGGCGCTCAGGAAGGGAGCCCGGTGCGCGTGCTCGTCCAGGCTCGACGCACCCAGCCCGTCGACCAGCAGCAGCACCGCGGAGGAGCTCTGCGGCCACTTCCAGGTCGCGGTGGCGACCGGCTCGCCGACCTGACCGGAGCCGAGGCTGTTGGCGATCATGGTCATGACGTCGACCAGGCTGCCCGTCCGATAGCTCGGCGACCTCAGGTCAGGTGGGAGCAGGCTCACTCGCCAGGTACCCGGACCGACTCACGCCCGCCGATGATGGCCGCCAGGGCAGCCGCAAACACCACCACCTGGGCCACCACGTCCGCGCCCTCCGCCGCGGCGCTGACGCGCAGCGAGATGTCGTCCGCGCTCGCCGTGCCGGAGTACCCATGGTCGGCCTCGCACTGCGGATCCCCGCACCCGGCGGGCTCCAGGTCGATCCGGGCAGCCGCTCCCCACCCGATGGACAAGACCGCTTCTTCGGGGACGCTGCCGGGTACGTAACCCGCCGGGTCGGTGACCGTACGGCTCAGCGCCACGGAGACCACCCGGCCGATGGGCGTGGTCTCCACCGACGTGGTGGCCCGCACGGTCGGCCCGGTCGAGTCGTCCACGTGGTCGTCGGTGTGGCAGACGACCAGGCGGCGGGACGTCAGCGCCAGGACCGTGAGGTGGCGGCGGACTTCTTCGCCGTCGAAAGTGGTTTCCTGGTGGACGACGTATGCCCGCACCGGTTCTGCGGCCAACGCCCCCGAGACGGTGTCGCCCACCAGCTCCGGGTAGTAGCCCGCCTGCTGGATCGCGGCCTGCAGGTCGCCGACGGCATGCCACTGATCGGTCATGGACTCATCCTGGCACCCTCCGCCGCTCGGGCCGGCGGGGCGGGGGCACGGCCGTCCTGGAACGGGGTGAGTACTCGACGCAACCGGACGGCCAGCACCCCCCCGACCAAGGATCCACCCACGGTCACCGCGATCCAGACCGACGCCAGGCCCCCGCCGATCAACAGCCCGGCGGCCACCGGCCCGATCACGCCGGCGACCTGCCAGACCATCGAGCTGACCGCGTTGTACCGGCCCCGCACGTCGTCGGTGGCCAGCACGTTGACCAGCGCGGGCATGAGCGGGGACCAGACGGTCTCCCCCAGTCCGAAGACCACCAGCGCAGCGATCAGCAACCCGATCCCCAACCCCCCAGGCCCGATCAGCCCGGCGACCCCCACCAACGCCCAGCACGTCGCCCACAACAGGCTGACCACCCCGAGTCCGCGGCTGCGCGAGGCGCCCTGTAGCCGGCGCAGGACCAGCATCTGCCCCGCGACGATGGCCGCCGTGTTCGCTGCCAATGCCCAGCCCACGACCTTGGGCGCGACTCCGACCACCCCGGTGGCGAACGCAGCGAACCCGACCTCGATCTGGGCGTACCCACAGACGAGCATGACCACACTGGCCAGGACGAGCCGGACGAACGCCCGGTCGGCGAGCACCCGGCGGTACCCGGCTGGCGACCCGGCAGTCGATCCCCCACCCGATGCCGGTGGGACACCCGCCGGGTGCGCTGCTCGACGCCAGCCGATCCCGGGAAGGGTGAGCAGCACGACGATGTACCCCAGGTAGCTGACGGCGTCGATCCGATACAGCAGCACGAAGCTGGCCGGGTGGCTCACCTCGACGATCATCGAGGCGACCAGCCCGCCCACGCCCAGCCCCAGGTTGAGCAGGACGAACTGGACGCCGAAGGCACGCTGCCGAGCTCGCTCGGAGACCAGGGTGGCCACCAGCGAGGAGGACGCGGGCCAGATCACCGCACCGCCGACGGCCACGACCGTGGCCACCGCATAGGCTTGGCCGGCCCGAGTCACCCCGCCGATGAGCGCGACGCCGGCGGCCTCGACGACGTTGCCCGCCACCAGCATCACGCGCGGACCCGCATGGTCGATCAGCCAGCCACCCCCGGGGGCGACCACGAGGCTGACCACCCCCACCCAGGCCAGCACGAACCCGGCGGTGGTGATCGGCAGCCCCCGTGCCTCGTGCAGGTAGATCAGCAGGTACGGCAGGGTCAGTCCGCTGCCCAGCGCCGAGCACCCGACACCGACCAGCAGCCACCGGACGCTGCGAGGCAGCGCCGTGGACTGGCGGCGGTCGTCGGCCAGGGTCCTGACGGCTCGCTCGGGCACGAGGCCAGTCTGTCGCGGGCCACCGACGACCAGCCAATGGCTTTCCGGCGCCGGCCTGGGTGGACCTCCACCGACGACCCGGGCGGCCCACCACGGCGTCGTTGACCACACGAACACACCGGTGCACAGTGGACACATGTGGAATCGAAGGATCGCAACGGGAATCGTGGCCCTCGCGGTGGCGGCGCTCCCTTCCTCAGTACCGTCCCTGCCCACGCGAATGCCGCGACGGCGCACGAATGACCGTCCGGCGTCCGCCGACTCCACCCGCGGGGTTTGACCCCTCCGCCTCCTCCGCTCAGCAGCTCCTGGACTATGGCTACCCTCCCTGCCCACGCGATCCGGCTACCTACCGCCGGTGGGTGCGCCTGGTGGACCACGGCATTCGGTGGATCATCCCAACCGGTACCCAGGGGCCACGGGCCCAGCCGCTCGGCGTGTCCTCAACCGGCGCAACTCTGAGCTGGAGCGGGAACATCACCACGGCTGGCGGCTTCACTTCGGTGCAGATGAACTGGTACGCGCCGTCCTATGCGTGGTGGGAAATCTTCCCCGAGCACCCCGACCAACAGATCGTCAGCGGACTGGGCGTAGTTCCTGGGGACGAGATCTACGCCGATGTCTCCAACAACGGGTCAGGGGGAGCCGACTTCCACATGATCAATGACACGCTTGGCGAGGAGGTCTATTTCGCGGAACCCCTCGTGGGGAGCACAAGTGGGCAATCGGAGTGGATCACCGAGCGACCGGCAGACGATTCATCGGGGGCATGCTCCCTGCCACCGCTTGCTGATCTCGGCACTGAGGTCCTGGGTTCCGCCGAGGCTTATGCCGGCGCCTGGCAGTCACTGGGCAACCTGGCCCGCGCATACGACGACATCGACAACTCATCCTCCTGCAACACTTTGTTGGCGTACCCTTCCGACCTCCTCGACAGCGGGACCGCATTCCCCAACATCTGGGTCCAGTCCGGCTCCCGGGTGAGCGTGCCGTGTTCGTGATCCGAACGCCGGCCCAGGCCGATGCCGTGGTGCGGGTGGGGGTGGTGCTCGCTGCGGGAGTGCTGGCCGCCGGATGCGCGACCACACCCAGCACGATGCCCCCGAAGGCCCCGCCGACCCCACCCCGGCCACATCCGCCGCCGTCACCGAGGACTACGCCTGCCGTACCGTCATGATCCAGGCTGGCGGCCACCGCGTCGGGCCGGTGCTGCTCGACCAGGAAGGCCTCCTGGAGGCCGCGGTCATCGCGCTCCTGTCCGGCACGGCCGGAACTGGCGCCTGAACGGACGGCGAGGCTGCCACCGCTCGTCGCACACCCTCACGCCCGGCGCAGGCGCCGCGGCCCCGAGTCGGGCCGCTCGAGCTCCCGAGCTGCCAGCTGGCCCTCGGCATGCACCACGGTCAGCCCGTGGGCCGCGACGATCACCGGGTCGAGATCCAGCGCAGCGACCTCCGGCAGGTCGTCGGCCAGGCGTGCGACCCGGGCGACGAGGTCGGCCAGCGCCTCGACGTCCACCGGCTCGGCGCCCCGGTGGCCGAACAGCATCGGAGATGCCTTCGGCTCGCCGATCATCGCCCGGACGTCCTCGCCGGTCAGCGGCGGGATCCGGTAGGAGCGGTCGGCGAGCAGGTCGGTGGCCACCCCGGACAGCCCGAACGACACGATCGGTCCGAACAACGGATCCTCCCGCGTGCTGACCACGACGGCCACCCCGGGGGGCGCCATCGGCTGCACGACCAGCAGCCCGGCCTGGTCGGGTCCCAACCGTTCGATCATCTCGGCATACGCCCCGCGGACCGCGGCCGCCGAGTCCAGGCCCAGCCGTACCCCGCCGAGGTCCGTCCGGTGGCGCAGCGGCCCGGCCATCGCCTTCAGCGCGACCGGGTACCCGCAGCCGCTCGCGGCCCGTTCCGCCTCCTCCGCCGAACAGATCGGAGTCTCGGTGAGCACCGTGATGCCGTACGCGCCCAGCAGGCCGACCAGCCCCCCTGTGTCCGCTGCGACCGGGACCGGCGCCGAGAAACCCTGTCCGACCAGCGCCTGGTCGATGATCTGCCGGGCACCCGACACGTCGACCCCAGCCGGGTCGACGGGCGGTGAGACCGGCCGCGCTCGCCAGGCGGCGTACCGGGTCACCGCGGCCAGCGCGCGAACCGTGTCCTCGGGGGTCGGGTAGGACGGGACCTGGCGGCCGTGGGCCGCCGGACCCGGCAGCGTGCGGGTACCCAGCACCGACGCGACCACGGTCACCGTGCCCCGTCCCCCGGCGTCGGCGATCGCCTCGACGACCGCTTCGTCCGGCTCCCCGATCGGTGGGACCGCCACGACGACGACCGAGTCGACCACCGGATCGGCCACCACGGCGGCCAGCGCCCGGGCGAACTCGGTGCCTCCGGCCGCCGCGCCCAGGGCGACCGGTTGACCGACCAGGGTGAGCCCGTGGGTCGCCACCGCGTCCGCGGCCAGCAGGCCCAGGGCCCCGGAGTTGCCGACCACCGCGACCCGGGGACCTGCGGGCAACGGTTGGCCGGTGAGCAGCTGGCCGACGTCGAGCAGCTCGTGGATGCTGTCGACCCCGATCACCCCTGCTTGGGCGAACATCGCCTCGACCGCCGCTGGCGGGACCGACGAGGCCCGGACCGTGTGACCGAGCGGGACGCCCTGCGTGGAACGACCGGACTTCACCGCGACCACCGGGGTGTGCCGTCCCAGTCGGCGGGCGATCCGACTGAACTTGCGGGGGTTGCCGATCGACTCGAGGTACAGCAGGACCACGTCGGTGTCGGGATCTTCCTCCCAGTACTGCAAGAGGTCGTTACCGGACACGTCGGCGCGGTTGCCAGCCGAGACAAAGCTGGACACTCCCATTCCTCGCCGCGACGCCGCCTCGAGGATCGCCACCCCCAGCGCCCCGGACTGGCAGAAGAAGCCGATCCGCCCCCGGGTGGGCAACCTCGGAGCCAGCGACGCGTTCATCCGCACCTGCGGGTCGGTGTTGATCAGGCCGAAGGAGTTCGGGCCGACCACCCGCATCCCGCTGGCCCGGGCGTCCGCGACCAGCCGGTGCTGGCGGGCACCACCGTCGACGCCCGCCTCGGCGAAGCCACCCGTGGCCACCAGCAAGCCGTGCACGCCGAGCGCGGCGGCCTCGGCCACCACGGCCGCGACACGGTCGGCCGGGACCGCGACCACCACCAGCCCCGGGGCGAACGGCACGGCCCCGAGGGCCGGGTACGCCGGCACCCCAGCGATGGTGGATCCGACCGGGCCGACAGGCTCGTTCACCGCGGCGAGCGGGCCCACGAAGCCGGCGGCCACCAGGTTGTCCAGCAGGGCGCGGCCCACCGACCCCGAAGCGCTCCCGGCGCCCACGACGACGACCGACCCCGGGCGCAGCAGCCGATCCACCGAGCGCGACTCGGCCCGATGCTCCCGGGCCGCGGCCACGGCACGGGAGGCCTCCGTGGCGGCAATCGGGAACTCCAGGCGCAGCACCCCGTCGGCGTACTCGTGGTGGACGGTGTACCCCGCCTCCTTGAACACCCCGACCATCCGCCGGTTGGTCGGGAGCACGTCCGCGACGAATCGTTGCACCGCGTTCTCCCGGGCGGCCTCGGCCAGATGCTCCAGCAGGATCGAGCCCAGGCCCCGACCCTGGTGGGCGTCCTCGACGTTGAACGCCACCTCCGCCTCGCCATCGCCGATGCGGTCGTACCGGGCGACTCCGATGATCTTCCCGGCCACCAGGGCCACCAGGGCCACCCGGTCGTGGTGGTCGACGCTGGTGAACCGACGGACGTCCCGCTCGGTCAGCCGCGGGTACGGAGCGAAGAAGCGGAAGTAGATGGTCTCCTCGGACAGCCGGGAGTGAAACTCCACCAACCGGGAGCCATCCTGCGGGGTGATCGGGCGGATGTGAGCGGTCCCGCCGTCTCGCAGGACGACGTCTGCCTCCCAGTGCGCCGGGTAGTCCGGCACGGGGTGATCGGCGTCGGGGTGAGGCAGGGGCTGGTCGGCCACGTCCCCAGGCTAGTCGCCGAGTCGTTCTTCCCGCGCACGTCACCCGTGGCCCACGGTCGGGCAAATCCCACCATCACCCCTGCCTGCTCCTTGCCCCGATATTTGTTCACATGTCCCGAATCCATCTCACGACAGCCATCATCTCCCCAACAACATGCCATGAATACGTCAGGCAAACGTCTGTTCGATCTAGCATCCACCATCTCCGCAGGAGAGCTGCACATCATCTCGCCAGAATCAGATTTCTCGGCCCGCACGCCTTGTCGTCGACCTGTGTTCACGCTCCGTTCACCCAGGTGCGAGTGACTGCTCACGCCCGCCGAACCCGTGGACCACGTCGGGCCCTATTCCAGTACGCCAGGCTGATGAGGAGTGCCCTGTGAGCGAGAAGATGGCTTCGATCGCCGATCTTTACCGACCGCTGGACGAGGCGCAGCTCGGCCGTAAGCACTGGCTGACCGTATTCACCGCAGGCATGGGATTCTTCACCGACGCCTATGACCTGTTCATCATCGGCACGGTCACGGTCATCCTCACCCCGATCTTCCACCTGAATACCAACCAGATCTCGTTGCTCAACTCGATATCGCTGCTCGCGTCGGTGGCTGGAGCGCTGACGTTTGGCCGGCTGATGGATCGCTTCGGCCGCAAGAAGATGTACGGGCTGGAGATCCTGCTGC
>JAJYSQ010000027.1 GCA_021793495.1 Actinomycetes bacterium | reverse complement strand
ATCCTTTTGGAGCATGTAGCCCACGTGACCGGTCGCCCCGGTCACGTCCTTGCCGGTGATCAGGACACGCCCGCGCGTCGGGTAGAGTAGCCCTGATACGATGTTAAATAGAGTACTTTTCCCGCAGCCCGATGGCCCGACAATCGAGACGAACTCCCCCGGCTGAAATGATAAGTCCACTTCGGACAATGCCTGCACACCATTGCCGAAGTCGTGGCTGACGCGGTCAATGACGACTCTTGCTGACATTCGCTCACCAATTTCTTCTAGTTCTTCAGATCTGTTGATTGGGCCTTGGCTCACCGCCGACAGCCGACTCTCAAACGATCACCTGCTGATCCACGGCGTTCCCGGCACACGCTGCTGCGCCGACCGCAGGAGATACTGATACAGTCCGATGGTATACCATATTTTATGTAGTGTCAATCGAGGGCTCCGCTACGTCGGCGATTAATACTGTATTGTCGGGAATGTCTTAACTGCTCCCGGCCTGCGGGTGTGCGTGGAGCGGGCACGGTACTGCTGATGATCGCGGTGTCTGTGTCAGTCATCGTCGGCAGGAGCCGTGCCTGCGTCCTCATCTTGTCTCACCCCGGCGTGTGCGGTGGCTTTGTCCGCGGAGGTGGCGGGTGACCTGTCGCAGGTGCTGGGCACGGTCCTGCATCTCCGCCCTGGCGGGGGGTGGGCGGCATCCGCTGGGGTACGTGCTGGCCGTGACGGTGCCCTTCCTTCGCGTGTGCGGGGTTCGAGTCCTTTACGAGTGCCCTGAGTGCGAGGAGCGGTACCTCGACGAGCGCCGCTGCCCAGCGGCCACAGCAGTTCTGCCGGCGCATCGGGCCTGGCGGGTCATGCCCGCACGGCGACGAATTCGTCGCCCTCAGCGACCTCACCCCCAGGATGCGACGATGGCGCCGACTTGTGCGTGCGCCTCTGGTAGCCACCAGCGAGCAGATCCCATGGCCGTCTCCGGGCAGTTCGCGATGTCCCTTGGCGCATCTGGACAGCCCCCACCGGCCGACACTCCGAGCGGCTGCACGGTTCGCCCCCCTGCACCTCTTGATCTTCAGATTCACCCACCTGGCTGGTCGAAGGGCCGAAGGACACTCGCCGCCTAGTCATCGGGCCGCAGATGCACTATGGTATGTGATGTACCGTCCGGCCAAGAGAGGGACGAGATGGATCTCAATCTGACTGACAAGGTGGCGTTCGTGACCGGCGCCAGCGTCGGCATGGGCCGTGAGGTGGCTCGTCAACTCGCTCAGGAAGGCTGCGACGTCGCCATCACCGCGCGCGGTCAGGACCGGCTCGAAGCCACGGCCACCCAGCTGCAGACGGAGACCGGCCGCAGCATCGTGCCGCTGGTCGGTGACATGAGCCAGACCGCGGACGTCGAGCGATGCGTGCAGGCTGCCCTCGAGCAGTTCGGACGGATCGACATCCTCGTCACCTGCGCGGGCAGCTCCCCCGGCGGGCTGCTGGAAGAACTCACCGACGATCAGTGGATGCAGAGCCTGAACCTTAAGTTCATGGGTTACGTCCGCACCGTGCGCGCCGTCGTGCCGCACATGGTGAAGCAGGGCAGCGGGTCGATCGTGCTCGTCGTCGGTAACGACGGCCTCAAGCCGAGCTTCTGGGAGATGACCGCCGGGGCCGCGAACGCCGCGGACCTCAACTTCGCCTCCTCGATCGCCGACCAGTACGGCCCCCAGGGCATTCGGGTCAACACGGTCAACCCCGGCCCAGTCGACACCGACCGCTGGGACGGGTTGGAGAAGGCGTTCGCCCGCGACATGGGGGTCGACCAGGCTGAGGCGCGACGGCGCGCCGAGGCCTCGATCCCGCTCGGCCGGATCACCCAGCCCGACGAGGTCGCCAGTCTGGTGACGTTCTTGGCGTCCGACGTCGCCGCGAGCGTGCACGGTGCGCACATCCTGATCGACGGGGCCCAGCGCAAGCCGTTGATGGAACGCTGACGTGAAGCTCTCCAACTCCTTCGTGATCGACAGCCCACCGGCCCAGGTGTTCGACGCCTTCCTCGACATCGAGCGGGTCGCCGGCTGCATGCCGGGTTCGCGCCTGCTGGGGCGGCCGGCCGAGGACACCTACGACGGTGAGGTCAAGGTCAAGGTGGGGCCGTTGGGAGCCGCCTACACCGGCCAGCTGCACCTCACCGAAGTCGACCGTGATCGCCTCCGGATCGCGTTGCGCGCCAAGGGTCGTGAGCAGAACGGCGCTGGCAACGCCGATGCGTACGTCGTCGCCCAGCTGAGCGAGAAGGGCGAGGGCACACTCGTCGAGATTGTCACCGAGCTCAACATCCGCGGCAAGGTCGCCCAGTTCGGCCGCGGCATCATCGGCGAGGTGACGGATGGCTTCATGCAGGCCTTCGCGAAAAACGTCGAAGCGCTGCTCAACGGGTCGGGGACTACGCCGCCAGTAGCGGCCGGACCGGCCGCGGCGCCGACCCACCGCGCGCCGTACGCACCAGCGGCACAGGTCGTGACACCCCCCGAGCCGGCCGGTCTCGGCTCTGCCACCGAGGCAGCAGACATCCCCCTCGACGCCTGGAAGTTCGTCGTGCGACCTGTGCTCGTTCGTCACAGCGGCACCATCGTCGCCATCCTCGCGTCGGCACTGGGTGGCTACGTCGGGGCTCGATGGGGCACCCGCCATGGACGTCGTCACCGCTAGCCGTAGTACAGAGGTCCTGCGCCACAAGAGGTCCACGAACAGGAGTAACACGTGCCGTACGCGTTGACGGACGACGACGTCCGTCTGTACTTTGAGGAGACTGGGAGTGGGGACCCGCTCGTGTTCCTGCACGAGTTCGCAGGCGACCACCGCTCGTGGGAACCGCAGGTGCGCCACTTCTCGCGGACCTATCGGTGCATCGTCTTCGCCGCGCGTGGGTACCCGCCGTCCGACGTGCCGACCGAGCAGGCGTCGTACAGCCAGGACCGCGCGGTCCTGGACGTTCTGGCGGTGATGGCTGCGGTCAAGGTCGACAAAGCGTTCGTGATCGGCAACTCGATGGGAGGCTTCGGCGCCCTGCACTTCGCGTTGCGCCACCCCGAACGCACACTAGGTTCGGTGGTGGCCGGGTGCGGTTACGGTGCCCACCCGGACAAGGGGGCCGCGTTCCGGGAGGAGTCCGAGAAGGTCGCTGTGGCGTTCGACGAGGAGGGGTCGCAGGCCATGTCGCAGTGGTACGGCTTCGGGCCGGCGCGAGTGCAGTATGCAGCGAAGGACCCGCGTGGGCATGCGGAGCACGTCCGGGTACTCAGCGAGCACGATCCGGTCGGGGCGGCGCTCACCATGCGCGGCGTCCAGAAGGGGCGCCCGTCGCTGTACGCGATGCACGACGAGCTCGCCGCCTGCGTGTCGCCGGTCCTGGTCATCGTGGGCGACGAGGACAACGGTGCGCTCGAGGCCGACCTCATGCTCAAGCGCGCCATCCCACGCTGCGGGCTAGCTGTGCTGCCCAAGTCGGGTCATGTCACCAACCTCGAGGAGCCAGTGCTGTTCAACCAGCTGCTGGAACGCTTCTTCGCAGCCGTCGAGCACGGCAAGTGGCAAGAACGAGACCCGCGCGCGTTGTCGTCGTCGACCACCGGCGCCAGGTAGCGCAGCGCGGCGGTTCGGCCACCGCGGGCCTCAGCGAAAAGCATCGAGGCCGGTCACGGCCTTGCCGACGACCAGCGCGTGAACCTCCTCGGTCCCTTCGTAGGTGAGTACCGACTCAAGGTTAGTCATATGCCGGATCACCGGATACTCCAAGCTGATCCCGTTCGCGCCGAGGATGGTCCGCGCTAAACGGCAGATGTCCAGCGCCGTACGCACGTTGCTCATCTTCCCGAGACTGACGTGATCGGGAGCCAGTCGCCCGTCGTCCTTCATTCGACCCAGGTGCAGCGCCAGCAGCGTCCCCTGGCTGAGCGCCGAGACCATCGAGGCGAACTTCGCCTGCGTCAGCTGGAACCCCGCGATCGGCCGGCCAAACTGCTGGCGCTCCATCGCGTAGGAGCGTGCCGCTGCGTAGCTCGCCCTGGCTGCTCCCAGGGCACCGAACAGGATACCGAACCGGGCCTCAGTCAGGCACGACAGCGGACCCCTCAGACCGTGAACGCCTGGCAGGACCGCGGCGTCGGGCAGGCGCACGTCGTCGAGGACCAGCTCACCGGTGTCCGACGCGCGTAGCGACATCTTCTGGTGGATCTGGTATTGACCGAAGCCGGGCGTGCCGGACGGAACGAGGAATCCTCGCACACCTTCATCGGTCTCGGCCCAGACGACCGCCACGTCGGCGATGGAACCGTTGGTAATCCACATCTTTCGACCGTTGAGGATCCAGTCGCTGCCATCGCGCCGGGCACGGGTGCGCATGCTGCCCGGGTCGGACCCGCTGTCCGGCTCGGTCAGGCCGAAGCAGCCGATCGTGCTACCGGTCGCCATCGGTGGCAACCACTGCTCGCACTGCTCCTGCGACCCATACGCCCGGATCGGGAACATCGCGAGCGAGCCCTGCACGGACACGAACGAGCGCAGGCCAGAGTCGCCCGCTTCGAGCTCGAGGCAGGCCTGGCCGTACGAGACCGCATTGGTTCCAGCGCAGCCGAATCCGTCCAGGTGCATGCCGAGCAGCCCGATCTCGCCGAGCTGTGGCGCGATCTCCCGGGCCGGGAACTCGCCGTTCTCGAACCAGCCGCCGACGCGGTTGACGATCTTGTCGTCGACGAACCTGCGCACCGTGTCGGTGATCGCCCGTTCCTCGCCGGACAGCAGCGCCCGGGTGTCGACGAAGTCCAGCGGGTCGATGGCCGCCTTGGCCGGGCCTTTGGCGCCGGCGCTGCTTTGATCACTGCTCATGGTCTGTCCTCCTGGTGATGTCCTGGACGGCGAGGGCGAGGTGGACGCAGACGTGCTCGTCGTGGGGTGCGGCCATGATCTGAACGCCGACGGGCAGCTCGCCGCCTGATCCGGCGGCGGGGACACTCACGGCCGGGACACTGACGGCTGGCATGGCGACGGTCGATGCCCAGGCCGTGAACCTGGTCAGCGCAGCCGGGACCGGCTCGTCTTTGCCGCCCACGGTCACGGTGTCCACCTCGCGCAAGGGCGCCGAACATGGCGTCGTCGGCGTGATGCAGGCATCAAGGCGGTACTCGGCAAACAGATGCGCGGTCTGCGCCGCCAGCACCCGCCGGGAGCGGGCGACGAGTGCTCGCGTGCCGTCGTCGTCGAGCTGCTCGCCGAGAGTGAGCAGGGCACGTGCTTCGCCGCCGAACGACAGCGGCGCGGCGTGCACGCTCGCGGCGTGCTCACGCCCGGAGGACAGCAGCATCGTCAGCAGCGAGATGCTGCCAGCCTGGCGCCAGAGCGACGACTCGATCGCGACGAGCTCCACGCCTGCGGCCGCGAGCGCCCGCAACGTGTCTCGGTAGGCATGCCCCACCGCGCTGTCGAGGCGGCCCGGGTTGGCCAGCACGCCAACGCGCAGACCCGACGGGTCGGTGAGCCGCGGTGTCAGTGCCTGGCCGAGCAGGACCTCGAGCATGGCCACGGCGGTGCGCACGTCGGCGGCAAGCGGGCCCACGACGTCCTGCTCTGGCGCGAGCGCCGTCACACCGCTGGTGTGGAGCGAGCCCGTCGTCGGCCGGAAGCCGACGACCCCGCACAGTGCGGCGGGGATGCGGATCGAGCCACCGGTGTCAGTGCCGAGGGCGGCGTCGCTGATTCGGGCGGCGACACAGGCGGCTGACCCGCCCGAGGATCCACCGGCAGAACGTCGAGGGTCGGCCGGGTGCGGCACCTGAGGAGTGGTGACGCCCCAGGCCATCTCGTGCGTGGCGCTCTTGCCCACGCAGCGGGCGCCCGCGGCTTCCAGCGCCTGCCACGATGCTGCCGAACGTGTGGGTTCACGCCACAGACCGCCGGGAGTCCCATTGCGGGTCGGTAGACCGGCCACGTCGATGATGTCCTTCACTGCAACGGTCAGACCGTGCAGGCACCCTGCTGCCGCTGACCGGTCTCCGGTTCCCCGGGCCACGAGCCAGCCAGCGTCGACGCCCGCGGCGATGTCTGCACCAGCACCGGGCTCGCCCGAGTACCTCGTGTACCGCAGGTCGGGGGTGGTCGCCGACGCGACCCACCCTGGATCATCTGCGGCGGATGTTTGTGCGTTGTCGCACAAGTCCTTCGCGACCTCGAGGGCACGACGCATCCAGGCACCGTAGGTGTCGCGCGTCCTGGTCTCGACGAGGTCTGCAGGGACCAGCGACCCAGCCTCGTCGGTCAACTGCGTCACCGGCCCGAGCCGGCGACGAGCTGGTTGCGGACGACCTTGCCCATTGCGTTGCGCGGCAAGGCATCGATGACGAAGACCTGCTTCGGGCACTTGTACGCCGCGAGATGGGCACGGCAGTGCTCCATCACCGTCGTAGGGTCGATCGCGTCGTCCGACTCGACCCAGGCGGCGACCTCCTCGCCCCAGCGTTCACTTGCGAGCCCGGCGACCGCTGCTTGGGTGACGCCGGGCAGCTCTTCGATGATGCGCTCGACCTCACGAGGCGAAACGTTCATGCCGCCGGTGATGATCAGTTCCTTGAGCCGGCCGGTGATCGCGAGCCGGCCATCGTCGTCCAGGCGACCGAGATCGCCGGTGCGGAACCAGCTGCCGGGCCAGAACGCCGCCTCGGTCGCGGCAGCGTCGTCGAGGTAGCCGGTGAACACCTGCGGGCCACGCAGTGCGATCTCTCCCTCGCTACCTGCCCGCACGATGGACCCGGCGGCGTCGAACAGCTCCACCTCCACGCCGGGCAAGGGGAACCCTACCGTCCCCAGCACGCGGTTGCCGTCGTACAGGTTCGAGACATCCAGGCCAGACTCCGTGAGCCCGTAGCGTTCGAGGGGCTGCGTGCCTGTTCTGGTGATCAGCTCCTCGGCCAGGGCGGGTGATAGCGCTGCCGACCCGGAGGTGATAAAACGCAGGCGGCGCAACGGTTGTAGCTCGTCCGCATCCAGACTGACCAGTCGTCGGTGGATGCTCGGCACGGCGAACACGATCGTGGCACGCTCGCGGTCGACGGCGGCGACCAGGTCGTGCGGGTCGAACCTAGCAAGGACCACCGCGTTCGAGCCCGCCAGCAGGCTGGCGTGCAACCCGCCCAACCCGTGCTGATGGAACAGCGGCAATGCGTGGACAAGCGTGTCGTCGGGCGACCAGCGCCACGCGCGCATGACAGCGCGGATCGAGGCCAGCAGCATACCGTGGCTCAGCGGAACGCCCTTCGGCCGCCCGGTGGTGCCGGATGTGTAGGCGAGCAACGCCGTGTCGTCCGCCGACAGCTCTGCCAGTGCCAGCTCGGCAGCGTCGGTGGCGCGTGTTGTGACCTCGGCCACCGCCAGCGTCTCGACATCCGGAACCCAGGCCGCCTCGTCATCGACGAGCAGTAGGGCTGCCGCGGACCGGTCAACCAGGTGCTGCAGCTCCGTGCGGGTGTAGCCGGGGTTTGCCAGGACGACGGTCGCCCCGGTGTGCAGGATGGCGAGGTAGCAGACCGCGAAGTCCATCGACGTCCCCGCGCAGAGGATGACCCGGGCGCCGGGCGCAATCCCGTGCGCGGCGAGCACAGACGCGCTGCGTGCGGCACAGCCGTGCAGCGCAGCGTGGGTGCAGCGTTCGGAGCCGATCTGGACGGTGGCGGTTGGTGACCGCCGTGCAGCGGCAGCGAAGACCGCGGGCAGCGTGCCCGAGGCGAGGTCACGTCGCAGCCTGCGTACGTCGATGTCGGCCGGGTTTACGCCGAGGTGGCGGGCCCAGGCCGAAACCGTCTGCGCCGACACGGCGTCCATGTGTCCTCCTGTGCAAGTGAGTAAATACTATAAGTGAGACATGGTATACCACATGGCCGGTGTTTTTCGGACTCCCCTGCCGTTTCTGTGGGTTCATGCGACCCTTCCTGGCAGGGCTGAGCACAGTCCGCCTCGGGTGAGGTCGGCCATGACGATGGGGGCGCCGCATGAGTGGAGACCGTTTGCTCGCTTGGTGAGTCCGCGAAAGTGGGTGTTGAGGCTTGTCTGGAGCGTGAGGTCCTGGCGGCCGGGTGGCCCGGGGGGAAACTCCCCCCGGGCCACCCGGCGCCCTCAACCCAGCGCCGAGCCCGCACGCCCGCCGGGAGAGCCCGAAGTAGTTACGTACGGCACATGCCAATGTCGGTTCCAACTCGACTCACCACCATATGCTGTCCCCATCGGGAAGGCGCCAGACCTCTTCCTCGTTGAACGACGGCAGGTCCGCGACCCGCCGGCCACTAAGAACCGGATCTTCGTAGGTTTCGAAGTACTTCTCGAGTGCAGTCTTCAACTGATCGATCAGTTCTCGATGGCGTCCTTCGGCAGCAAGATCCACCGTCTCGCGGGGATCAGTGTCAAGGTCGAAGAGCTGACACTCCTCGGCCGGGTAACGAACGATCAGCTTGTACCGACGGGTACGCGCCATTCGAACCGTTCCGTATTCTCCGAAGATTACGTTTCGCCACGCTGTGGTATTTCGTCCGAGCAGCAAGGAATGAAACGACTGCCCGGGAAGAAGTGTGGACTCGTGACGCGATATGTCTGCAGCGTCGATGCCGGCATGCTCCAACAGGGTGGTGAAGAGATCACAATGATTGACCATCTCGGACCGCCGCTGGCCGGCGAATAGCGTATTCGGTTGGTTCAGGATGAGCGGCACCCGAATGGATTCTTCGAGCATGTTGTACGGTTTCGTACCGTTACCCTTGCCCCACACACCATGGTGACCCATGTTCAGACCGTGATCCGAGGTGTACACAACAAGCGTGTCATTACGTATGGCCTGCGTATCGAGCTCGTCGATGAGCCTGCCGACCTGTTCATCAATCTCGGTCACGGATGCGTAGTACTGAGCGAGCGCCTCACGCGGAGTGAATCGGGTGGACATGAGAGACTCGGACGCCATCCGACCGAACGGGTATGTGATGTCTGTCGGTATATCGCGGAAGTGACAATCCCGGTAGCTGGCGACCAGCCGCTCCGGATGATCCGTCCAAGGACTGTGTGTGGCGATGTAGCCGACGAACAGGAAGAACGGGTGATCGAAGGAGCGACTCCGCAAGAATTGCACTGCGCGGTCTGTAATGGCATGCGGATCGTATCGTTGAGGCCGTCGACCGGCCTCTGGCCAGGGTCCGATCAGCGCCTCGTTCTCGAAGTGCGTGTCCCCGACTTCGTACCAGTAGTCGAATCCAGGTTGCCGTTCGAAAGACCTGCCCAAGTGCCATTTTCCAGTTAGCCCGGTGACGTAGCTGTGCTGCTGCAAGATCTGAGGGAGTATCTTGCGGCCAGCTAGCCAGGCTCGATCGTTTACGCGAGGGTCCCAAGTATTCAAGTAGTCATGTACGCCGTGCTGTGACGACAGTTGGCCGGTGAAAAAGCAGGCACGGGCCGGTGAGCAGACCGGTGTCGGAGTGAACGCATTCTCCATCAGTACGCCCGTGTCGGCCAGAAAGTCGATCGACGGCGTTCGAATCTCACTGTTTCCGTAGCAACCATTCGCCCACTGCGCGTGGTCATCGATGAAGACAACGAGAATGTTCGGGGTCACTCTGTCACTCCTTGGGGGTTATTCAAGTCGCTGGCCGGGCCG
>JAJYSQ010000026.1 GCA_021793495.1 Actinomycetes bacterium | reverse complement strand
TCCGACCTAGCACATCTGGGAGGGCGTCTCCTCGGCCACCACCCGCTCGCGGCCGATCATCAACACCCGGGACGAGCCGCACGCCGACGCCGAACGCTTCCGCCGGCTGCACGTCATCGTCGGGGACTCCAACATGGCCGAGCCCACCACGCTGCTCAAGGTCGGGGCGACCGACCTGGTGCTGCGTATGGTCGAGGCCGGGGTGGTCCTTCGGGACCTGAGCCTGGAGAACCCGATCCGGGCGATCCGCGAGGTCAGCCATGACCTGACCGGCCGGCGGCCGGTACGCCTGGTCAACGGCCGAGACGCCTCGGCCCTGGACATCCAGGGGGAGTACCTGTCGAAGGCGCGGGACTTCGCCGCCCGCCGTGGGCTGGACGAGGGGACCGTCAAGCGGGTGCTGGACCTGTGGGAACGCGCTCTCGTGGCGATCGCGTCGGGGGACCTCAGCTCGGTCGCGGGGGAGATCGACTGGGTGGCCAAGCGCCACCTGATCGAACGCTACCGGCAGCGGCACGGGATCCCGATGTCCCACCCGCGAGTCGCCCAGCTCGACCTGGCTTACCATGACATCCGGCGCGACCGCGGGTTGTACTACCTGCTGGAGCGTCGAGGCCTTGTCGACCGCGTGGTCGGCGACCTGCAGATCTTCCAGGCCAAGTCCGTCCCACCGCAGACAACCCGTGCCCGGCTGCGGGGGGAGTTCATCAAACGCGCCCAGGAGAGGCGCCGAGACTTCACCGTGGACTGGGTCCACCTGAAGCTCAACGACCAGGCGCAACGTACGGTCCTGTGCAAGGACCCGTTCCGCTGTGTTGACGACCGGGTCGACAAGCTCATCGCGAGCATGTGATCCATCGGCCCCGTCCCTCCCCGGGCTGCACCCGTCGCCGGCCGGGCACCCTCGTCCACCTGACGCCGATCCGTGAGGAACCATCAGTGACTGCCACCCGCTCCGCGCTGCCCCTCGAGAACACCTCACCGGGGCGCCACCCCGGTGTCCGACCGGACGCCCCGACGGGACGAGGGGGATTTCGACGGCTGGTCGCTGGTGTCGCCGCCCTCGCCATCGCCGGCACGCTCGCGGCCTGCTCGTCGTCCTCAGGCTCGACCCCGCCGGCCACCTCCTCCTCGACCAGCTCGGCCACGCTGCCCACGGTCGTCGGCGCTCTGGGCTCCGCGCCGACGATCACCCTGCCGAAGACGGCGCCGCCGAGCGCTTTCAGCGCCACCGTGCTCCACCAGGGCGGCGGAGCGACCGTCGCACGGGGCCAGCTCGTGATCGCCAACTATGTCGCTGAGATCTGGAACTCCGGCAAGGTCTTCGACAGCTCGTGGAAGGCCGGCTACCCGGACGGGTTCCCCTTGGTCTCCGGTGCGTTCCCGGCGTTCGTCGACGGACTGGTCGGCAAGAAGATCGGCAGCCGGGTCCTGCTCGTGGTGCCCCCCGCGCAGGGCTTCGGCAGCACCGGCCAGACCCAGCTGGGGATCACCGGGACCGACACGCTGGTCTTCGTGGTCGACATCACCGCGGCCTACCCGGGCACCGCGGCCGCGACCGGCAAGCCCACCGGGTCCTCCACCGGGCTGGCGAAAGTCACCGTCGGGACGAAGGGGGTTCCTGCCGTCACGATCCCGACCGGAGCCAAGCCGCCCACGACGCTGACCAAGACCGTGCTGCTGGCCGGATCCGGCCCGGTCGTCACGAAGGGACAGCTCCTGGTCGTGCAGTACGTCGGGGTGAACTGGAACACCGGCAAGGTCTTCGACTCCTCGTGGTCGCGCAGCATGCCGGCCACCTTCCCCATCGGGGTGGGACAGGTCATCCCCGGCTGGGACAAGACGCTGGTCGGTGTCCGGGTAGGGAGCCGGGTCATGCTCACGATCCCCCCGGTCGACGGGTACGGCACCACGGGAAACTCCCAGGCAGGGATCAGCGGGACCGACACGCTCGTGTTCGTCATCGACGTGCTCGGCGCGTACTGACCCCGGTCGGTCAGGGCCACAGGAGGGATCGACGTGTCACGGGCGAAGACCGAGCGACAGCTCAACCTGGTGATCGCGTTGATCGCGACACGCCGACCGTTGACCCGCGAGCAGATCAAGACGGCCGTACCACAGTACGGGCAGTGCCCGACAGACGAGGCATACGGGCGGATGTTCGAACGGGACAAGGAGGAGCTGCGAGAGCTCGGCATCCCGCTGGTCACCTCGAGCATCGACCCGCTGTTCGACGACGAGCCGGGGTACCGGATCGACCGGGAGGCGTATGCGCAACCCGAGATCCGTCTGACCAGCGACGAGACGGCGGTCCTGGCCCTGGCTGCCCGGGTGTGGACCCAGGCCAGCCTGGCGGGTCCAGCGTCGCGCGGGCTGCTCAAGCTGCGCGCGAGCAGCGCCGACCCACGCGATGATCGGACGTGGGCGGTCGAGCCCCGGCTACGCACCCCGGACCCGGCCTTCGTCCTGGCTTGGCAGGCCGTACGGGACCGGCGACCCATCCGGTTCGCCTACCGGAAGGCAGGGTCCGAGCACGAGTCGCCCCGGTACGTCGACCCGTGGGGGATCGTGTCCTCCCACGGCAACTGGTACCTGGTCGGCCACGACCACGACCGGGGCGCCCCGCGGGTGTTCCGGCTGTCGCGGATCGTCGGCCAGGTCCGGGCGGACGGCGGTCCGGGCACGGTGACCTCCGGCCCCGACGGGGACCTGCGGTCGCTCGTCGACGCGGCGGCACACATCGACCTGGACAGCTCGGTGACCGCCCGCGTCCGCATACGGCCGGGTAGCGCGCTCCCACTTCGCCGGCGAGCCACGCAGGACACGGCCGCGGGCGAGGTCATCGAGATCCCGTACACCGACGAGGCCCGGCTGGCTCGAGACCTGGCCGGGTACGGTACCGCCGTGCTGGTCGAGGAACCGATGTCCTTGCGCACAGCCGTGCTCGCCCTGCTGATGACGGCAGCCGCCGAGCACGCGCGAGCGGGGTCAGGGTGAGCCCGCCGCGAGCCTCGGACGCCACGCCGAGCGTCGGCAACGAGCACCTGGCGCGACTGCTGACCATGGTCCCGTACCTGCTGGCACACCAGGGGATCCCGGTAGACCGGGCGGCCGTCGACCTCGGGGTCACCACCACCGAGCTCGTCCGCGACCTGGCGCTGCTCTTCGTCTGCGGCACGCCCGGGCACCTGCCCGACGACCTGATCGAGGCGGAGTGGGACTCCGGGTACGTGCACCTGTCCAACGCCGACCCGCTCGGCCGACCCCTGCGCCTGGACATCGACGAGGCGGCGGCCCTGCTGGTCGGGCTGCGGATCCTCGCCGAGCTGGCCGGTCCAGACGACCGAGAAGCGGTGAACCGGGTGAGCGCGAAGCTGGAGTCGGCCACCGCCCAGGCCGCGCGGGATGCTGGTGACCGGGTGGCGATCGCGCTGGAGAGCGACCCGGAGGTGCTGGCGACGGCCCGCGACGCCATCGAGGCCGACCGGGTCGTGCACCTGCAGTACTACGTGCCCACCCGAGACGAGGTCACCGAGCGCGACGTCGACCCTCTTCGGCTGCTCGTGGTCGACGGGCGAACCTACCTCGAGGCGTGGTGCCACCGGGCCGAGGCGGTACGCCTGTTCCGGCTGGACCGGGTCGAGTCCCTCACCGTGACCGATCGACCGTTCGACCCAGGGACGTCCCGGCTGCCCGAGCGGGACCTGTCGGAAAACCTCTACCACGCGGGTCCCGACGACACCGAGGTGACCCTGCTGCTCGAACCTGGGGCGGCGTGGGTTGCGGAGTACTACCCGTCCACCGAGCGGAGCGAGCAGGCTGACGGCGGGCTGCTCGTCCGGCTGCGCACCGCCGATCCGGCGTGGGTGGTGCGACTGGTGCTGTCCCTGGCAGGGCAGGCACGCGTCCTGGGCCCGGTCGAGCTGGTCGCCGAGGTACGCGAGCAGGCCCGGGCGGCCGCGGCTCGTTACGGTCCCGCCGTCGGACCGGGTTCCACGGGCAGCGCTCCCGGCGTACGTCCGTACGTCTGACTCCGCAGACCGTCCGGACGGACGAGGGCCGCGGTGCTCAAGCAACCGGGAACGACTGTCGAGGTGACGGTCAACGGCGTTCCTGCAAGCCATGAGAGGCGGCGACCATGACGACCATCAAGGCATCCTGCCCGGACTGCGGCGACGTGGAGCTCACCCCACGTCAGCTGCGGCTGGTCGTGTGCAACCACGCCCCCTGGTCCTTCTACTCGTTCGCCTGCCCGGCCTGCCGGGTGGAGGTCCGCAAGTCCGCCGACCGGGAGATCATCACTCTGCTGGTCGGCGGCGCCGTGGTTGCCGAGCCGTGGTACGTACCGGCCGAGGCCCTCGAGGAGCATCGAGGGTCCGCCCTGACCGTCGATGACATCCTGGACTTTGCCCTGGACCTGGGGCGCACCGACCAGCTCGCTCGCGAGCTGGTCACCGCCCCCGGGCGGTGACCAGCTCGGCGCACCGCGCGATCATGGCTCGAGGAAGCCACCGACCGCCGACCGGAGGGCTAGAACGCCATCGCACGGAGGCTGGCCGTGATCGGCCGTGTCGGGCGTCCGGGGCGCTGGGGGAGTCCCTCGGCGGCGTCGAGCATCGCGACCAGACGGGCTCGGGCACGCGCGACTCTCGAGCGTATGGTGCCCACCGGGACGGCGACCACGCGAGCCGCCTCGTCGTAGCTCAACCCGACGATCTGGGTGAGGATCAAGGCATCACGCTGATCATCATCCAGCCCGAGGAGCAGCTGACGTACCGCATGCGTCCCGGACTCGTCCGGGACGCAGGGATGACCGGCGAGCTCCAGTGGCACACCTGACTCCACCGCTCGGCGGGCGATACGTGCCCGGAGGTGGTCCAGGCAGGTGTGCCGGGCGATCGCCAGCACCCAGGTCCGCGCGGGTGCCTCGCCCCGGTACCGGGCAAGGCCGGAGATCAGCCGTAGGTAGGTCTCCTGGGTCAAGTCATCGGCTGCTGACCGGTCGACCAGGTAGGCGCACAACCGCCAGACGTCGTTGCGGGTCAGCGCGACCAGGCGGGCGAGGAGGTCGCGATCCCCACCGCGGGCTGCCAGAGCGACCCGCGTCACCTCGTCCACGCTCGGAGGCTAGACCAGCCCGAGTGCGGTCCCGTCGGGTCTGACAAGACTGTCACCGAGGAGCGTTCGTTGGAGCGCAGCCACGCGTGCAGGCTGTGGTAGACGGCCGGGCCGAGGCTGACCTCTCCGCACCCCCACAGGATCGTCCCCGCGATCTGCTGGTCGGCCTCCACCCCGGCGAAGGTGTGCCCCGGCAGGTGCAGGTAGTACGAGTAGAGCACGTGGGTGAACAGCACCAGGGTCATCGCCACCCCCACCATCACCGCGTTGGTCAGGAACAGCACCACGACGCGCTGGTAGCCGGGCAGGGCCGGCCGTAGCGGGTAGGAGCCGAACACCTGGAGCCACAGTGCGATCCCCAGGCCGAAGAAGCTGCCGTGCTCGCCCCAGACGTGCACCGTCTGGTTGTTCAGCGCCAGGTCGTACACGACGGGCACGTGCCACAGCACCATCATCGCGTTGAAGGCGATCACCCAGGTCCATGGCCAGGCCGCACCCCGCCGCAGGGTGGCCAGCGCCCGCCATCCGGCCGACCACCCGGGGGGTGCGGAGGCGAGCTCGGGGGCGGTACGCGTCGGCGCGGAGGTGCGCTGGGCCAACCGACCCAGTGCCCGGCGCACGTCACGGGGCAGACCGCGCAGGATCGGCAGCCAGGGAGCGCCCAGCACGATCAGCGGCGGGGCGACGAAAGCCAGCAGGAGGTGTTGGACCATGTGCACGCTGAGGTAGTAGTCCGACCAGTAGTCGATGGGTGACAGCACGGCCACCAGCAGGGTGAGCAGCCCGAGGTAGAACAGCACCGCCTGCCCCCACCAGGAGCGCACCGGTCGATGTGCCCGCGAGATCGCCCGCAGCCTGGCCCGCAGCCCGCGCGCGTGCACCGCGGCGACCACCAGCACGACGATCAGGAACGGGTCGTAGGACCAGTGCGTCAGCACCGCGTGCATCATCGGGCACCTCGGAGTCAGGGGTCAGGCCGCGGATGGTTCGGGGACGGGCTGTGCCTCGACGAGCTAGCCCGGGCCACCAGTCCCGGCGCCCAGCGCGTCGACCCAGGCAGGCAGCGTGACCGGGGTGAAGGTTCGACCTGTGTCGGTACTGGTCCATAGCCTGGCTCGCCCGTCCATCCCGCCGACGGCCCACCCGGTCGTCGAGGAAGTCAGCGCCAGACCGGTCAGCCCAGCAGGAACCGGTCCGCGCAACCCCCAGTGCGCTCCGCGGTTGGTCGAGACCGCCAGCACCTGGTGCCCGCCAACGGCGGCGACCATCCAGACCGTGCTGCCCGCAACCGCCCAGACCGGCGATGCTGAGCCCAGGGTCAGCGACGCCGACCGGGTCCACGCCCCCCGCCCACCGTCGGTCGAGGAGAAGATCCAGCCGGTAGCCGGTCCCGAGGTGGGCGCGGTCACCACCGCCACGTATGCGACGTCGCCGGTAACCCGGGTGGGCGAGGCCGACACCGTCGTGCCGGGAGCCAGCGACGGCAGCGGGAGCAGTACGGGCGTCCAGGTCTTGCCGGCATCGTCGGTGACGAACTCCACGGCGTGCCCCGCCGGGGCACGGCCGGCCAGCCACCCCCGGACCGGCGAGGTCCACCCGATCCCGGTCAGCACCAGGTGTCCGGACCCGCCGAGATCGGCGCCGGTGGTCGCCGTGCGCCAGCTGCCCGTCGAGGTCTGGGTCACCAGCTGGCCGCCTCGGCCGGACACCAGGGCCCAGAGCTGGCCACCGGCGAGGGACCCACCTTCGAGGGACAGGGCACCCTGGGTGCCGACCAAGCCGCCCGGCAGCTCGCCGGGATGCCAGCCGGTGCAACCGCCGGCGCAGCGCGCGTAGGGGGAGAGGCTCGTCATCTCGTAGGGCAGGAACCCCGCAGCCATCGATGTTGGTCCGGTCGCCACCGCCAGGCCCCCGCGGCTCGACATGCCGGTGGGGGTGATGTTGCTCACCGACCGCCAGGCGTTCTCGGTGCGCGCGACCACCCAGTACGGCCCGGCGGGCAGCACCGCGACCCCGCGACGGGCATCGCTCATGTGCACCCAGGCGGTTGGCGCACCCGACGCCGCCGGTGGCTGGGCCGGCGGCGAGGTGCTCGTGCACCCAGCAAGCAGCGCGGCGACTGCGCCCAGGACTACCCCGCGCCAGACGGAGCGTGCCGGCCAGCCAGACCGCCCGGTCACATCGTCCTCCGGATCTCTCCGGCGATCAGCGTCGCATAGCTGCTGGTCAGGGTCGGGGTAGCGCTGTCGCCCAGGATCCCGACCTCGCGACCGTCCGGGGAGAGGAAGTAGATGTTCTGGCTGTGCATGACCATGCCGACCGTCGGGACGACCACGAGGATCCCGTACGCCTTCCACACCGCCGCCAGCTGGCGCGTCGTGCCGGTGAGGAAGGACCAGTTGGCCAGCGACGTCAACCCGTGCTCCCGGTCGAACGCCTGCACGTCCCCGACCGAGTGGTAGACCGGGTTCGCGACGATCGCGACGAACTGCACGTCCCGGGCCAGGGACCCGAGAGCCTTGTCGGCCAGGGCGAGCTGGTTGGCGATGATCGGACAGCTGTCGAAACAGACCGGGTCCAGGAAGGTGAGCACCACCATGCGTCCGCGCCACCGAGACAGCGAGACGGGGCGGCCTGACTGGTCGACGAGGTGGAAGTCGGGGGCTGGTCGGACCACCGGCTGCTGCACGCCGCCGCTGTCGGCGACGGCCGACAACGGCGAGACCGGACCGGTGGCCCCGGTCAGCAACAACACCGGGACCAGCACGAGCGCGCCGACCCCCGCGCCGGCGGTGCCGACCCGCAGCGCCGGGAGTCCCGCCTCTGCGACGCCGGGGATCCAGCCAGAACGTCCTGAGGCCCCACGGACGGCACCCTCGGGCACGGTCCGCGGGACCCCGGATGGCCACCCGGCCACCAGCAGCAGCGCCACCGGCACGGCCGTGTTGGGATCTGTGCTCATTCCGCCGAGCACCCCGAAGTCCTGCCCGAGCCACCAGGTTGCTGCCGCGACGACCAGGCCCGCTCCGACGAACGGCCGCGGCACCCGACCGGACAGCAGCCCGCCTCCGACGACGGCGAGCGCAGCCACGATGACCGCGTTGGAGGCCACGGGGTCGTGCTGGGCGGTCCGCAGCATCCACAACAGTGGTGCCGCCAACAGCGTGGGCTGCTGGGTCTGTGCCCCCGTGGTGAACACCCCGGCCAGGCCCGTGGCGGTCCACATCCCCTCCCACGGCCACACGGCCAGTCCGGCACCGGCGAGCATGACCACCCCGACGCCGCGCCGGATCCACCGGGCGCACCGTCCGTCCCGCCACGCCTCGTCGCGCACCAGCAGCAGCGCGGCACCGGCCACGTACACCAGCACCGCGCCCGGGCTGCCGGTCAGCCAGCTGGCCCCGGGAACCAGGAGGCCGCCGAACATCTCGGCGAGCACCCACACGACCAGGCCCCAGGTGACCGAGGCCACGACCCCGAGGCGCAGCAGCCACCCCCGACCGCCGGCCAGGAGCACAGCTCCGATCCCGGCCTGGATCCACACGGTCACCGCGTCCGCGACGACTGGGTGGGCCAGCCACAGATGGGTGGCCGGCAGGATGAGACCGATCAGCCACGAGGGCTGTCCGGCCAGAGCAGGTCCGACCATGCCGGTGATGAAGTCACCCGGCATGGACGGTTGTGCCTGCAGCGCGGCGTCGAGGATCCACAGCGCCCCCACACCCAGGCGCAGCACCCGCCGAGCAGCTGGCTCGCCTCCCCGGTCCCTCGCACCCGTGGGTGACGCCACCGCTGCTCCCGGGGCCGGCGGGGGAGAGAGGCGCAGCGCCCGCCACGCAAGGAATCCGGCGACGCAGGCCGCCGCCACCAGCAGCAGCACCATGAGCTCCACGCCCAGCTGGGCGTACAGCGCCTGGGACACGGTGGCCCCCGGGGGATGGGTGGTCGGCATCAGCTGTTCTCCACAGAGCATCGGTGCAGCACGCCACATCTGCGGCTCGCAGACGGGACGAGGTCGTCGAACAGGTCGTGCCGGGGGTGCCCTGAGTTCCCGTACGAGGCCGACTTTCTCGTCCGGGGAGGTGACGCGTCTTCGTCCGGGGAGGTGACGACCCAGGACGGTACGCTGCGGTGGTGACGTGGGTGGGCTGGCTCGGTGCCTGGGCGGTCCTCGTCCTCGCCGCCGTGGGGATGCTCGGCCTGGTCGTCCGTCGGCTGTGGCGGGCCGGGGTGGCGTTGACCCACGAGCTGGCCGAGTTCGGCGACCTGGTCGACGGGGCGAGGACCCGACCCGGCGGGCAGACGAGGTAGCCCTCACCGGGTCGGCCAGGGCGGAGTGGGCCATCTGGGCCAACAGGGCGCAATCGACCGTCCGGTCGCGTACGATCGACGGGGACGCGTCGGACCGGTCGGCGCGGTGGCCACTCTGATCACGTTGGGCATCCGGTGCTGGATGCCTCCCGACGAGCGAAGAAGGACCCCATGTTCGATGGCCTGCGCGGCTGGGACCTGCCGATCATCCTGATCCTCGTCGTCCTGCTCTTCGGGTCGAAGAGGCTGCCGGACGCGGCCCGAGGCCTCGGACGATCGTTGCGGATCTTCAAGGCTGAGACC
>JAJYSQ010000025.1 GCA_021793495.1 Actinomycetes bacterium | reverse complement strand
GCCACGACCTTGCTGCGTGGGATCACCGGGGCGAGCAGCCGTGCGTCGGCCAATGGCACCCGCTCACCCGTGGGCACGAGCGGGGAGTACAACGGATCGCCGTTCATCACGACCAACGTCAACCCGACGGGGTCCTCGCCCTCCCCCTCGACGGTGGCGAACCTCGGGTCGGACCCGGTGGTGAACCTGGCGATGCGCACCCGATCATCCTAGGGGGGCCCATCTGCCGGGAGCCTTCACGTCACCCGGCTGCCGCCACCCGCCGCCAGGGCGCCGGCAGCCGGGCGGCGAACGCCTGCGCGATCACCCGGTAGCCGGCGGCGTTGGCGTGGATGTTGGCGTACGGGCACATCCAGGTCAGGGCGCAGATCGTCGCGACGTTGCGCGGGGTACCGGTGGGCAGCCCAGGGACGGTCACCGGGGTGAAGTCCGTGGTGTGGAACGCCTCGGCCACGGGGGCGACCGCCGCACCGTGCAGCGCGTACCCGAACCACAGCACCCCGTTGAGCACTTGGCTGAGCCACACCGACTCCCGCGCCACGGTACGGCCCGCGGGACCGGTCAACCAGGCCGCCAGCACCGGGTCGTAGTAGCTCATCCCGACGATCGGCACCGCCCACCCACCAGCCGCCCTCAAGCCGGACATGATCGACGAGATGTTGGTCGCCACGGCGGTCAGCCCGTCCATCGTGCAGGCCAGGTCCACCCCGGTGGCCGAGGCACACCCGTCCACGTCGTTGGCCCCGATGTCGATGGTGACCAGCGCCACCTGACCCCGGTGGGCCCGCAGGAACGCCTCGGCCACAGCCAGCTGAGGCCGGCTGGTGCCGTACGAGGTCTCCGCGGCGTACGGGCATCCACCGTGGATCATGGTCGTCGTGGTCTCCCCGGGGCAGGACAGGTTGGCCAGCGCCAAGGACGGGTCCTGGGCGTGCAGCCGGGCATACAGGTCGGCCACGTACCCCTGGGCGGACACGTAGGTCTGGTTGGTCGCGGGGTCGTACTGCACGCCGGTGGCCAGCGAGTCACCCAGCGCCAGGTAGTACCGGGGTGCCGCGGGCTGCGTCCGCGGCACCCCGGCGTGTGCGACCGGGGCGGCCCCGACGACCAGCCCGGCCAGCAGAGCGACGATGCCCACGAGCCGCAGGGTCAGCACCCGAGCACCCGGTCGACGAGCCGAAGTCTCACGCATGGGGAGAGCATGCTCTCCCCATGCGCCGGCGCACACCCAGGAACCCCAGGCTTGACCGGGGTTTGACCACTCACCCGGGGTCATGGCGGATCACCCTGGGTCATGGCGAACCAGGCCGAAGGTGACCGCATCGACCAGTGCCTGCCAGGAGGCACCGATCACGTTCTCGCCCACCCCGACGGTGTCCCAGCTGGCCTGGCCATCGCTGGTGCGCACCAGCACCCGGGTGACCGACGCCGTGCCCTGTCCGCCGTCGAGGATACGGACCTTGTAGTCGACCAGCTCCAAGCTCTCCAGCACCGGGTAGACCCGGGTCAGTGCTGAGCGCAGGGCGTGGTCCAGAGCATTGACCGGACCGTTGCCCTCCCCGGTGGCCACGATCCGCTCGCCACGGGCGTGCAGCTTCACGGTCGCCTCCGCGCACCCGTCGGAGTCGGCTCGCGAGTCGACGATGACCCGCCAGGACTCGACGTCGAAGAAGCTCGGGCGCACCCCGTCGACCTCCTCGCGCAGCAGCAGCTCGAAGGAGGCGTCGGCGGCCTCGAAAGTGTAGCCGGCCGCCTCGGCGGCCTTGACCCGGTCGGTGATCCGGCTAGCCACACCGGGATCGGCCGACAGATCGAAGCCCAGCGCCCGACCCTTGAGCTCGATGCTGGCCCGTCCGGCCATGTCCGAGATGAGCATCCGCATGTCGTTGCCGACGGCGGCGGGATCGGTGTGCTGGTAGAGCGCAGCGTCGACCTTGATGGCGCTGGCGTGCAGCCCCGCCTTGTGCGCGAACGCCGAAGCCCCCACGTACGGCTGACGGGCGTACGGGGCCACGTTGGTCACCTCGGCCACCGCGTGGGCGATCCGGGTCGCCTCCGCGAGGCAGCCGACGGGCAGCACCGGCTGGTGGGACTTCAGCTCCAGGTCGGCCAGGATCGTGACCAGGTCGGCGTTGCCGGTGCGCTCGCCGTACCCGTTCAGCGTGCCTTGGACGTGCACCGCGCCAGCGTCGATGGCGGCCAGCGAGTTGGCCACCGCACACCCGGTGTCGTTGTGGCAGTGGATGCCCAGCGGCGCCCCGGTCAGCTCGCGGACCGCACCGACGATGTCGGCGAGCTCCCCGGGGAGCATCCCGCCGTTCGTGTCGCACAGGACGACTACCTCGGCGCCGGCCTCCACCGCCACCCGGACGACCTCCCGCGCGTACGCAGGGTTGTCCCGGTAGCCGTCGAAGAAGTGCTCGGCGTCCAGGAAGACCCGTCGGTCGTGCGCCCGCAGGTGCGTCACCGTCTCGGCCACCATCGCCAGGTTCTCCGCCAACGTGGTGCGCAGCGCACGCTCCACGTGCCGGTCGTGGCTCTTGGCCACCAGGGTGACCACCGGCGCTCCCGAGGCGACCAGGGCGGCGACCAGCGGGTCGGCTGCCACGTCCACCCCGGGGCGACGGGTGGCCCCGAACGCGGCGAGCAGCGCGTGGGACAGCGTCAGCTCCTCGGGCGCCCGGCGGAAGAACTCGGTGTCCTTCGGGTTCGCCCCGGGCCAACCGCCCTCGATGAACCCCACGCCGAGGTCGTCGAGGTGCCCGGCGATCACCAGCTTGTCCGCGACGGTGAGGGACAGCCCCTCCTGCTGGGCGCCGTCGCGCAACGTGGTGTCGTACACCTGCAGGGCGGGAACCAGGCTCGGGCCCCAGAGCGCGGGGGCCGTCGATCCTCGTTCGGGAGTGGGGCTGGTCATCGGGTCTCCTGGGGCAACAAAAAACCTCCCGTGGTCACGGGAGGTGAGCGCGCCGGCCAAGTGGTCGGCGCGCTACACGATGATGATCCGGCGGTGTCGCAGCAGCACGAGGGTGATGGTGCCACGGTCTGGTCCGCGGCGGCACCCCTGTCTCAACCCGTGGACGCGTGGCCTCGGGCGGGCACCAACGGGTGCACCCACCTGTGCGGATCCGGCGCCTGCCCGTGCTGGAGGTCCAGCAACGCCTGGCGCAGCCGCAGGGTCACGGGCCCGGGCTGGCCGTCGCCGACCGTCCAGGTGCCGCGCGCGTGCTTCACCGAGCCGACGGGGGTGATCACCGCGGCGGTCCCGCAGGCGAACACCTCGGTGATCTCACCGGTCGCGTTGCCCTGCTCCCACTCCTCGGTGCTGATCCGCGTCTCGGCAACCGGGTGACCCAGGTCTCCCGCCAGGGTGAGCAGGGAGTCCCGGGTGACTCCGGCGAGCAGGGTCCCGGTCAACGCCGGGGTCTCCACCCGCGCCGAGGAACCGGAGCCACGGACGAAGAACAGGTTCATCCCGCCCATCTCCTCGACGTACCGGTGGCTGACCGCGTCCAACCACACCACCTGGTCGCACCCGGCCTGTTCGGCCTGGGCCTGCGCGACCAGGGACGCCGCGTAGTTTCCGGCACACTTGGCCGCCCCGGTCCCCCCGGGCGCCGCCCGGGTGTACTCGGTGGACAGCCACACGCTCACCGGACGCACCCCGCCGGAGAAGTACGCCCCCGCCGGGGAGGCGATCACCAGGAACAGGAAGGAGTGCGCCGGCTTCACCCCGAGACCGGCCTCGGTGGCGAACATGAAGGGCCGGAGGTACAGGCTCTTCTCCTCCTCCGGGCTGACCCAGGCGGCATCCTGGGTGACCAGCGCCGTCAGCGCCGCGACAAACGTCTCCTCGTCCAGCGCGGGCATCGCCAGCCGGGCAGCCGAACGGGCGAACCGGCGGGCGTTCTCGTACGGCCGGAACGTGGCGATCGCCCCGGAGGGCTGCCGATACGCCTTGAGCCCCTCGAAGATCTCCTGCCCGTAGTGCAACGCCATCGTCGCCGGGTCCAGCGGGATCGGCCCGTACGGCACGAGCTGCGCATCGTGCCACCCTCGGTCGGCGTCCCAGGGGATGCGCACCATGTGGTCGGTGAACACCCGTCCGAACCCCGGGTCGGCCAGCACCGCCTGTCGTTCGGCCGCCGCCCGAGGGTGCGCCGAGGGTGTGACCGCGATGGGTAGGGCAGGGCTCGGATCGCTGGACATGCCCCGACAATAGCCGCCGGTCCCGGCCGGGACCGGAGCCTGCCCCCGTGGGGTCGGCGGGTCGGCGGGTCGGCCCCGCGGGGCTCACCCCGCAGGGCTCACCCCGCAGGGCTCACCCGCGAAACGTCACCACCGGGTGCAGCGGCGCGGCCCACGCGGCCTGCGCCTGGGCCGCGGTGAGCACACCGGTCGCCACCAGCCGGTCGAGCACGTGGTGCTCCTTGGATATCGCCCGGTGGGCGTGCACCGTCGGGTCGAACGCGGACGGGGCTTGGACCAACCCGGCGACCAGAGCAGCCTGGCCCCAGCTCAGCTGCGAGGGACGCACACCGAAGTACCCGCGGGCCGCATCCACCACCCCGGTGTAGCCGTGCCCGTAGTACGCGGCGTCCAGGTACATCGCCAGGATCTCGGTCTTGGGGTAGGCCCGGACCAGCTTGACCGCCAGGACCAGGTCGGTGACCTTGGAACCCAGGCCGGGGTGGTCCGGGGTGTACAACAGCTTGGCCAGCTGCATCGGGATCGTGGCACCGCCCTGGTCCCCGGGGCCGAGAAGCGGGCCCAGCACGGCGCGTACGAGTCCAGCCGGGTCGACGCCGGGCTCGGACCAGAAGTGCGCGTCCTCCGTGGCGACCGCGGCATCCCCTACCCGGTCGGGGTTGGGCAACGTGGACAGGGGCGTGCCGTGGCCGGCGGCGAGAACGACCGCGACCCGGCTCGGCGCATCACCGACCCCCGGGGACCGTACCCAGACCACCGCGAACGCCGCGATCCCCAGGACCAGCACCCCCACCCCGGTGAGCACCAGGACCTTCAGCAGCCGCACCAGTCGAGGGTGCCGGTGCGCCGGGCGGGCGCGGCCGACGCTCAGCTCGATGCGCCCGTCGCCGGGTGGGCCAGCAGCAGCGGGCGCAACGGGGTTCGAGCCAGGGTGCGCACCAGCAGAGCGAGCACGGGCCGCACGACCAGCCAGCCGAGCAACGTGACCGTCAGCCCGATGCCCAGCCCCGCCAGCACGTCACCAGGGTAGTGCGCCCCCACGTACACCCGGGCGAAGACCAGCAGGGCACCGACCACGGTCGCGGTCCAGGCCAGCCGACGGTCCACGAGGAACAGCCCGGCCACCACGGCACCGGTGACGACCGCGTGGTCGGAGGGGAACGCGAAGTCGGTGGTCCGCGGGACCAGGACCAGCACGTGCGCCAGGGTCACGTACGGACGCGGCTCTTGGACCGCGTGGTTGAAGATCTGGCTGATCCCCAGGCCGATCAAGGACGCCAGGCCGGTCCACAGGGCCGCAGCCACCGCGACCGGCTGGTCCCGTCGCCGGGCCAGCAGGTACCCGGCCAGCAGCAGCAGCGCGAGCAGGACGACCCCGCCGAAGTAGGCGTAGGGCCCCATGAACCAGTGCGCCCACCCGGTGTGCCGGGAGAAGGAGTTGATGTCGAGAAAGATCCGTTGGTTCATCTGCCTGCCGTTCACCTGGTCGTCGCCGCGGGTAAGCCTGCGCGTCGGTCGAACGACAGCATCCCCCGTGGGGTTCCGGCCAGCCAAACCCCTTCAGCCGGTGTTCAGGATCGAGACGGCGGTGACCCGATCGACGATCGCCTGCCCGATCTGCTCGGTGGTACGGGGTGCAGACCCCTCCCGGCCAGCCAGGTCGGCCGCCACTGCGGTGTGCACCGCACCGGCGGCCTCGGGCAGCCCCAGGTGCTCCAGCAGCAGAGCTGCGCTGAGGATCGCGGCGGTCGGGTCGGCGCGGTGGGTCCCGGCGATGTCCGGAGCCGACCCGTGGACCGGTTCGAACATGCTCGGGTGGGTCCGGGTCGTGTCCAGGTTCGCACTGGCCGCGAGCCCGATCCCGCCGGTCACCGCGGCCGCCAGGTCGGTGATGATGTCGCCGAACAGGTTGTCGGTGACCACCACGTCGAACCGTCCAGGGTCGGTGACCAGCGCCATGGTGGCGGCGTCCACGTGCAGGTAGTCCACCTGGACGTCGGGGAACTCCTCGCCCACCTCGCCCACCACCCGGGACCACAGCCCGCCGGCGTAGGTCAGCACGTTGGTCTTGTGCACCCAGGTCAGCCGGTGGCGGGGGCGCTCGCGGGCGCGGATGAACGCGTCGCGCACCACCCGCTGGACACCGAACGCCGTGTTCACGCTCACCTCGGTAGCCACCTCGTGGCCGGTTCCGGCCCGGATGGTCCCTCCATTGCCGACGTAGAGGCCCTCGGTGCCTTCGCGCACCACCACGAGGTCCACGTCGGTGGCACCGACCGGCGAGGACGTCCCGGGGTAGCGCCGGGACGGCCGCAGGTTGACGTGGTGGTCGAAGGCGAACCGCAGCCGCAGCAGCAGGCCGCGCTCCAGCACCCCCGACGGGACGCTCGGGTCACCGACGGCGCCGAGCAGGATCGCGTCGTGCCTGGACAGCTCGGCCAGCACGGAGTCCGGCAGGGTCTGCCCGGTCGCGTGCCACCGACGAGCACCTAGGTCGTACTCGGTGGTGCACACCCGCAGGTCGTAGGCACCGGCGAGGGCGTCCAGCACCCGTAGTGCCTGCGCGGTCACCTCCGGACCGATCCCGTCGCCGCCGATGACCGCCAGGTCCAGCTCACGCGTCATGCCCCGCAGGTTATCGGGCCATCGGCGGGCGACGACCACCGCCGGCGAGGATCACCGTGCGGACAGGTCCAGGACCCGGCCGTAGTCCGCGCCGATCGCCACGATGATGTCGTCGAGGGTGTCGGCCGGGATGGCGGTGTCCACGGCCAGGACCACCAGGGCGGTACCACCTCGGGTGTCCCGGGACACCTGCATCGCAGCGATGTTCACCTCGGCCTCGCCCAGCAGCCGGCCGATGGTGCCGACCACGCCGGGGCGGTCCTCGTACCGGAGCACGCCCATGTGTGTGGTCGGGGTGATCTCGACCTCGTACCCGTCGATCCCGATGATCCGCACCGCTGAGCCGGGTCCGGCCAGCGTCCCGGCGACCGTGACCATCCGACCGTCGGCCAGGCCGCCGTGGACCGCCAACACGTTGCGGTACTCCCCGGCGGACTCCTGCGTGGTCAGCGCCACCTCGACCCCCTGCTCGGCGGCCACCACGGGGGCGTTGACGTAGGAGACCGGCTCCTGGGCAACCTCGGTGAAGACGCCCTTGAGGGCAGCCAGCTCCAGGATCCGGACATCCCAGCCCGCCGCCTCCCCGCGGACCGCGACCTCCAGGGAAGCCACCGGCCCGGCGGCCAACAGGGCCCAGACCCGCCCGAGGGTCTCGGCCAGCCCCAGCAGCGGCCGGACCTCCTCGGCGATCGGTCCACCGGCCACGTTCACCGCATCCGGCACGAGCTCCCCGGCCAGCGCCAGCCGGACCGAGGCGGCCGCGGCGAGCCCGGCCTTCTCCTGCGCCGCCATGGTGCTCGCGCCGAGGTGCGGGGTGACGACCACGTTGTCCAGGCCGAACAGCGGCGAGCCCACGGCCGGCTCGGTCGTGTGCACATCGATCCCGGCTCCGCCCACCCGGCCGTCGCGCAGCGCCTCGGCCAGCGCCTGCTCGTCGACGATGCCCCCGCGCGCCGCGTTGACCAGCAGCACACCGGGCTTGACCCGGGCCAGCTGCTCGGCCCCGAACAAGCCCACCGTCTCCAGGGTCCGAGGCAGGTGGATGGTGATCACGTCGGCCCGGGACAGCAGCTCGTCGAACCCGACGAGCTCGACCCCGAGCACGGCGGCCCGTCCTGGCTGCACATATGGGTCGTAGGCCAGCACGGTCATGCCGAACGCTGCGAGACGGGGGGCGACCAGGACCCCGACCCGGCCGAGCTCGACCACTCCGAGGATCCGCCCGTCCAGCTCGGTGCCGACGAACCGTGCCCGGGTCCACTCCCCGCGGCGCAACGACGCGTCCGCGGCCGCGATGTGCCGGGCCACGGCCAGCAGCAGCCCCACCGTCATCTCCGCAGCACTGACCACGTTGGAGGCGGGCGCGTTGACGACCATCACGCCCGCGGTCGTCGCGGCCGGCAGGTCGATGTTGTCCAGCCCGACCCCGGCCCGCGCCACCACTCGTAGCCGTGGTGCGGCGGCCAGCACCTCGGCGTCCACGCGGGTCCCGCTGCGCACGATCATCGCGTCCACCTCGCCGACCGCCGCGAGCAAGGCGGCGCGGTCCGTACCGTCGCACCGGCGCACCTGGACGTCCGGTCCGAGCGTGGCCACGGCGCCCGGGGAGAGCTCCTCGGTGATCAGCACGACGGGTACGGACACGAGTAGTCCTCAGGCGAGGGGACGCGGGCGGCCCACTCTATCGACCGCCCCGCCCCGCCCCGACCGCCCCGACCCGACCGCCCCGCCCCGACTCAACCGCGCGCTGCCGTGCCTTCGACGAAGTCGTCGTCGGGCGAGGCGATGAACGGCATCATGGCGCGCAGCGCCCGCCCGGTCGCCTCGATCGGGTGCGCCTCACCCTCGGCACGCAAGCGACGGAACTCCGGGGCCCCGGCATCCTGGTCGGCGACGAACCGACGGGCGAAGCTGCCATCCACGATGTCCTCCAGGACGCGACGCATCTGCGCCTTGACACGGTCGTCGATGACTCGCGGTCCGGACACGTAGTCGCCGTACTCCGCGGTGTCCGAGACCGACCACCGCATCTTCGCGATCCCCCCTTCGTACATGAGGTCCACGATCAGCTTCATCTCGTGCAGGCACTCGAAATAGGCGACCTCGGGCTGGTAGCCGGCCGCCACGAGGGTCTCGAAGCCGGCCTGGATCAGGTGGGAGACCCCGCCGCACAGCACCGCCTGCTCGCCGAACAGGTCCGTCTCCGTCTCCTCGGTGAACGTGGTCCGGATCGCCCCGGCCCGGGTCCCGCCGATGCCGCGGGCGTAGGCCAGGGTCAGCGGCCACGCATGACCGGTGGCGTCCTGCTCCACCGCGACCAGGACCGGTACCCCGCGGCCCGCCGAGTACTCCCGGCGCACCAGGTGACCGGGGCCCTTCGGCGCGACCATCGCGACATCCACACCCGGCGGCGGGGTCACCAGCCCGAAGCGGATGCTGAACCCGTGGCCGAACAGCAGCGCGTCGCCCTCGGCGAGGTTCGGCGCGATCGCGCCGGTGTACAGGTCACGGTGGGCCGGGTCGGGGACCAGGACCATCACCACGTCGGCCTCGGCGCACGCCGCGGCCGGGTCGAGCACCCGCAGCCCCTCTGCCCGTGCCCGTTCCCGGCTGCGCGAGCTGGTCGGCAACCCGACGCGCACGTCCACCCCGGAGTCCCGCAGACTCAGTGCGTGGGCGTGGCCCTGGCTGCCGTACCCGAGGACCGCCACCCGTCGGGACTGCAAGGTCGACAGGTCGGCGGAATCGTCGTAGTAGATCTCGGCCACGAGATGGTTCTCCTTCTGTGCACGAGGGATGGGTCCGGGGCAGGTGCGTCCCGGGGCGTGGGGATGATACGCAGGAGCCGGGCCGGGCAGCCTCAGGACACGACCGCCGCCGGAGCGGGCACCGGCACCGGGCGCAGCGTCCGGTCGGTGATCGACCGGCCCCCGCGCCCC
>JAJYSQ010000024.1 GCA_021793495.1 Actinomycetes bacterium | reverse complement strand
TCCGACCTGAGCATCACCAGCACCAACCCCATCCGAGCGCGTTCACCCACCGGCCTGTCCCACCCATCGGCGCTGCCCCCGCTCACCTGAGCCGTCCGGGTGACGCCGGCGCGCCTACCCTGGAGCACGTGCCCGACCCCGCGACCTACCGGCCGGCCCCCGGGTCGATCCCCGAGACCCCGGGGGTGTACCGGTTCCGAGACCCGTCCGGTCGCGTGGTGTACGTCGGCAAGGCCAAGAACCTGCGCGCGCGGCTCTCCTCGTACTTCCAGGACATCGCCGGGCTGCACCCGCGCACCCAGCTGATGGTGACCACCGCGGCCAGCGTCGAGTGGACCGTGGTCTCCACCGAGGTCGAGGCGCTGGCCCTGGAGTACTCCTGGATCAAGGAGTACGACCCGCGGTTCAACGTGCGGTACCGCGACGACAAGTCCTACCCGTGGCTGGCCATCACCCTCGACGAGGAGTACCCGAGGGTTCAGGTGATGCGCGGGGCCAAGCGCAAGGGCGTGCGGTACTTCGGCCCGTACGCGCACGCCTGGGCGATCCGCGAGACCGTCGACCTGCTGCTGCGCGTCTTCCCGGTCCGCACCTGCTCGTCCGGGGTGTTCCGCCGGGCCCGACAGGTCGGCCGGCCCTGCCTGCTCGGCTACATCGACCGGTGCTCCGCGCCGTGTGTGGGCCGGGTGTCCGCGGCCGAGCACCGGGTGATCGCCGAGGACTTCGCCGCGTTCATGTCCGGCTCGACCACCACGTTCGTCCGCCGCCTGGAACGGCAGATGCGCGAGGCCGCCGCCGCCCAGGAGTTCGAACGTGCTGCCCGGCTGCGGGACAACGTCACCGCTCTGCAGCGGGCCACCGAGCGCAACGCGGTCGTGCTCGGCGACGCCACCGACGCGGACGTGGTCGGGGTCGCCGAGGACCCGTTGGAGGCGGCCCTGCAGGTGTTCCACGTCCGGGGCGGACGCATCCGGGGCCAGCGGGGCTTCGTCGTCGAACGGATCGACGACGCCGGCATCGGCGAGCTCATCGAGGCGCTGCTGGTCGCGCTGTACGGCGAGGAGGAGGCCGTGCCGGTCGACGGCCAGAGGGTCGCCGCCGTGCCTCGCGAGGTGCTGGTCCCTGCGCTGCCGGTGGATCCGGACCAGGCGCGTGCCCTGCAGGAGTGGCTCAGCGCGCGCCGCGGCGCCCAGGTCGACCTGCGGGTGCCGCAGCGAGGGGAGAAGCGCGACCTGCTGGAGACCGTGACCCGCAACGCCGGGCAGTCCCTCGTGCTGCACAAGACCCGGCGGGGCGCCGACCTGTCGGCCCGGGCGCAGGCGCTGCAGGAGCTCGCCGACGCCCTCGGCATGGAGCAGGCGCCGCTGCGCATCGAGTGCTACGACGTGTCCCACCTGCAGGGCACCGAGGTGGTCGCCTCGATGGTGGTGTTCGAGGACGGGCTGGCCCGCAAGTCCGAGTACCGACGCTTCGCCATCAAGACCGTCGAGGGCCAGGACGACGTGGCGTCGATCCACGAGGTGATCACCCGCCGGTTCCGCCGCTACCAGGAGGAGACCGCCATCGACCCGACCCAGCGGCCGGACGCCCCACGCCGGTTCGCCTACCCCCCGCAGCTGCTGGTCGTGGACGGCGGCCCTCCGCAGGTGGCCGCGGCCGCCGCCGCGCTGGGCGAGCTCGGGGTCCCCGATGTCACGCTGGTCGGCCTGGCCAAGCGGCTGGAGGAGGTGTGGCGTCCCGACGAGGAGCACCCGGTGGTCCTGCCCCGGTCCAGCCAGGGCCTCTACCTGCTGCAACGGGTCCGCGACGAGGCGCACCGCTTCGCCATCACCTACCACCGGCAGCGCCGCTCCACCCGGATGACCACCAGCGCCCTGGACGGCGTCCCCGGCCTGGGCCCGGTCCGCCGGGCCGCGCTGCTGGAACGGTTCGGCTCGCTGCGCGCCCTGCGCCGGGCGAGCGTCGAGCAGGTCGCGCAGGTGGACGGGATCGGCCCAGCCACCGCGGCCGCGGTGGTCGCCGCGCTGGCCACCCGCCCGGGCGCGCCCGCGGTGAACACCGCCACCGGTGAGATCCTGGGCGACGCCGAGACCGTCGGGACCCACCCGGTGATCGACGGCCGCCCTGCCATCGACGAGGAGCCATGACCACCGTGCCGCCACCCGACCAGGACCCCGGCCCGCACCCCCCGGAAGTGCTGATCATCACCGGCATGTCCGGGGCGGGACGCAGCACCGCGGCCCGCTGCCTGGAGGACCTGGGCTGGTTCGTGGTGGACAACCTGCCCCCGGCGCTGCTCCCACCCCTGGCCGAGCTGGCCGCACGCTCCCAGGGCGCCGTCCCCCGGGTCGCCGTGGTCGTGGACATCCGCGGCCTGGCGCTGTTCGCCGACCTGCGCGTCGCCCTGGAGCGGCTCTCTGCGGAGATCCCCACCCCGCGCATCCTGTTCCTGGAGACCAGCGACGCCGAGCTGGTACGCCGGTTCGAGTCGGTCCGCCGCCCGCACCCGTTGCAGGGCGACGGCACGCTCGCCGACGGGATCGCCGCGGAGCGGGAGATCCTGCGCGGCCTGCGTACCGACGCCGACCTCGTGGTCGACACCTCGGCGCTGAACATCCACCAGCTGCGGGCCAAGATCGACGAGGTCTTCGCCGGGGCGTCCGGCCCGGGGATCCGGGTCGCGGTGCTCTCCTTCGGCTTCAAGTACGGCCTGCCCCCCGACGCCGACCTCGTGCTCGACGTCCGCTTCCTGCCCAACCCGCACTGGGTCCCCGAGCTGCGCGCGTTGTCCGGCCTGGACGCCCCGGTCAGCGAGTACGTGCTCGCCCAGCCGCTGGCCCGCCCGGCCCTGGACCGGTACGCCGACCTGCTCGACCTGCTGCTGGACGGGTTCACCCGGGAGGGCAAGCGGTACCTGACCGTCGCGGTCGGGTGCACCGGAGGCCGTCACCGCAGCGTGGCGATGGCCGTCGAGCTCGCCCGCGACCTGGTCGAGCGCGGGGTGGCCACCACCGTGGTGCACCGCGACGTGGGACGCGAGTGAGCGTCGTGGCGAGGGCCGGGTCGGCACCGAGGGCCGGGTCGGCACCGGCGGTCGTGGCGCTCGGCGGTGGGCACGGGCTGGCGGCCTCGCTCACGGCACTGGGCCGGCTGACCGGCCGGATCACCGCGATCGTCACGGTGGCCGACGACGGCGGGTCCAGCGGCCGGCTGCGCGCCGAGCTGAGCATCCTGCCGCCCGGTGACCTGCGGATGGCGCTGGCCGCGCTGGCCGACCAGGACGCGTCCGGCCAGCTGTGGTCCGACGTGGCCCAGCACCGGTTCGGCGGTGCCGGTGCGCTGCACGGGCACCCGGTGGGCAACCTGGTGCTCGCCGGGCTGTGGGAGGTCCTGGGCGATCCGGTCGCCGGGCTGGACGCGATGGGCCGGTTGCTCGGCCTGCGTGGCCGCGTGCTGCCGATGTCCACGGTGCCGTTGCAGATCGTCGCCGAGGTCGTGGGGCTCGACCCGTACGACCTCGAGCGGTCCACCACGGTGCGTGGTCAGGTGGCGGTCGCCACCACCACCGGGCGGGTCACCCGGGTCGGGCTGGAGCCCGAGCGACCCCCGGCACCCCGCGAGGCGGTGGCAGCGATCCAGGCCGCCGACTGGGTCGTGCTGGGACCGGGCTCCTGGTACACCAGCGTGATCCCGCACCTGCTCGTGCCCGAGCTCATCGAGGCGCTGGCCGCCAGCCCGGCCCGGCGGGTGCTGACCCTCAACCTGGCCGCGCAGGACGGGGAGACCGCTGGCTTCGATCCGCACACCCACCTGGAGGTGCTCACCGCGCACGCACCCTGGCTGCGCCTGGACGTGGTGCTGGCCGACGCGGACCGCACCGGGCCGCCCGAGAAGCACCGGGAGCTGGTCGGGGCGTGCTCCCGCCTCGGGGCGCGGCTGGTACGCGTCCCGCTGGCCGTGGGCGACGGCACGCCGCGGCACGACCCCACCCGGCTGGCCGCGGCGTACGCCGACCTGTTGGCCACACCCGTTCAGCCGGCCCACGACGCAGTGGGAGGATCGGGCCCATGGCGATGACCGGTGCGGTGAAGGACGAGCTGTCCCGGCTGCCGGTGAGCAAGCCCTGCTGCCGCAAGGCGGAGATGGCCTCGCTGCTGCGGTTCGCCAGCGGGCTGCACCTGGTCGAGGGCCAGGTGGTCGTGGAGGCCGAGCTGGACACCGGGGTGGTGGCTCGTCGGCTGCGCCGGGAGGTCGCCGAGGTGTTCGGACACTCCTCGAGCATCGCGGTCCTCGCCCCGAACGGCCTGCGTCGAGGCAACCACTATCTGGTACGAGTGTCCAAGTCTGGCGGCGCACTGGCCCGCCAGACGGGGTTGATCGACCAGGCGGGGCGCCCGGTGCGGGGCCTGCCGATCCACGTGGTCTCGGCCACCACGTGCGACGCCGAAGCAGCCTGGCGCGGGGCCTTCCTGGCCCACGGATCGCTGACCGAGCCCGGACGCTCCGCCGCGCTGGAGATCACCTGCCCCGGCCCGGAGACCGCGCTGGCCCTGGTCGGCGCGGCTCGACGCCTGGGGATCGCGGCGAAGGCCCGAGACACCCGCGGGGTGGACCGGGTGGTGATCCGCGACGGTGACGCGATCGCTGCGATGCTCACCCGGATGGGTGCCCACCAGTCGCTGCTGGCCTGGGAGGAGCGCCGGCTGCGCCGGGAGGTACGGGCCAACGCCAACCGGATGGCCAACTTCGACGACGCCAACCTGCGCCGATCGGCGCGCGCCGCGGTGGCCTCCAGCGCCCGGGTCGCCCGGGCGCTGGAGATCCTCGGCGAGGACATCCCGGAGCACCTGTCCACCGCCGGGCACCTGCGTCTGGCCAACCGGCAGTCCAGCCTGGATGACCTCGGAGCGCTGTCGGACCCACCCATGACCAAGGACACCATCGCCGGGCGCATCCGCCGGCTGATCGCGCTGGCCGATCGCCGGGCGGCCCAGGCCGGCATCCCGGGCACCAGGGCCGCGCTGGGCCCGGACCACCTCGACCCCGACGAGTGACCCTCGCCGGTGATCGGCGGGGCCGCCGGGGCACCCGATAGGGTCGGGGGCGGTAGGCAGTCCCCACCGCGCCGGACCGCGGCGCGCCGCGCAGGAGGAGATCCGTCCGTGACCATCCGGGTTGGCATCAACGGGTTCGGCCGCATCGGCCGCAACTTCTACCGGGCGGTGCTCGCCCTGGGCGCCGACATCGAGGTCGTCGGGGTCAACGACCTGACCGACACCAAGACGCTGGCCCACCTGCTCACCTACGACAGCGTGATGGGCCGGCTGGGCCGACCGGTCACCCACGACGAGCACTCGATCACCGTCGACGGGGTGGCCATGCGGGTGCTGGCCGAGCGTGACCCGACCGCCCTGCCGTGGAAGGAGCTCGGCGCGGACATCGTGATCGAGTCCACCGGCCGGTTCACCGACGCGAACACCGCCCGCGCCCACCTGGACGCCGGGGCCAGCAAGGTGATCATCTCGGCGCCGGCCAAGCACGAGGACCTCACCGTGGTGATGGGCGTCAACCACACCGAGTACGACCCGGCGGTGCACTCGGTGATCTCCAACGCGTCCTGCACCACGAACTGCATCGCCCCGATGGCCAAGGTGCTGCTGGACTCCTTCGGGATCGTGTCCGGGATGATGACCACGATCCACGCCTACACCAACGACCAGGTCATCCTGGACTTCCCGCACAAGGACCTGCGTCGGGCCCGGGCAGCGGCGATCAACATCATCCCGACCACCACCGGTGCGGCGAAGGCCACCTCGCTGGTGCTGCCCGCACTGGCCGGCAAGCTCGACGGGATCGCGATGCGGGTGCCGGTGCCCACCGGGTCGGTCACCGACCTGGTCGCCACGCTCGAGCGCGAGGTGACCGTCGCCGAGGTCAAGGACGCCTACAAGGCTGCGGCCACCGAGGGCTCGCTGGCCGGCTTCCTGACGTACACCGAGGATCCGATCGTCTCCTCCGACATCGTCGGGGACCCGTCCTCCTGCACGTTCGACGCCACCCTGACCATGGCCGCGGGCAACCAGGTCAAGGTCGTCGGCTGGTACGACAACGAGTGGGGGTACTCCAACCGGCTGGTCGACCTCACCTCCTACGTCGGGGCCCGCCTGTGATGCGTACCCTCGCCGACCTCGGGGACCTGCGAGGACGCCGGGTGCTGGTCCGCTGCGACCTGAACGTGCCGCTGACCCGCGACGGGTCCGGCACCCGGATCGCCGACGACGGCCGGATCCGAGCCAGCCTGCCCACGATCACCGTGCTCCTCGAGCGGGGCGCCCGGGTCGTGGTCTGCTCGCACCTGGGACGACCCAAGGACGGCCCCGACCCCCGGTACTCCCTGGCGGTGGTCGCCGAGCGCCTCGGTGAGCTGCTCGGCCGACCGGTGGCCATGGCCCTCGACGTGGTGGGCGACTCGGCCACCCGGATGGTCGCCGGCCTGGGTGACGGCGAGGTCGGGGTGCTGGAGAACCTGCGCTTCGAGCCGGGGGAGACCAGCAAGGACGACGGGGTGCGCGGTGCGTTCGCCGACCGGCTGGCCGGGCTGGCCGAGGTGTACGTCGGTGACGGCTTCGGCGCGGTGCACCGCCGGCACGCCAGCGTGTACGACGTGCCGGCCCGGTTGCCGCACGCCGCCGGCGGCCTGGTGCTCGCCGAGCTGGCCGTGCTGCGCCGGTTGACCGAGGACCCGGTGCGGCCCTACGTGGTCGTGCTGGGCGGGTCGAAGGTCTCCGACAAGCTCGGGGTGATCGCCAGCCTGCTCGGGCAGGCCGACCGGATCCTCGTCGGCGGCGGCATGGTGTTCACCTTCCTCGCGGCCACCGGCCACGAGGTCGGGTCCAGCCTGCTGGAGGCCGACCAGCTCGACACGGTCCGCGGCTACCTCGCGCAGGCCGAGCAGCGGGGCGTGCCGATCGTGCTGCCGGTCGACGTGGTCGTGGCCACCGCGATGAGCGCCGACGCCGAGCACGCCGTGGTGCCGGCCGACGCGATCCCCGCCGACCGGATGGGGCTGGACATCGGCCCCGCCTCGGCGCGGCTGTTCGCCGAGCAGCTCGCCGGTGCTGGGACGGTGTTCTGGAACGGGCCGATGGGCGTGTTCGAGCTCGCCCCGTACGCCGAGGGCACCCGAACCGTCGCCGAGGCGATCGCCGGCCTGGACGCGTACACCGTGGTCGGTGGCGGGGACTCGGCGGCCGCGGTCCGCGCCCTGGGCATCGACGAGCGGCGCTACTCGCACGTCTCGACCGGGGGTGGGGCGTCCTTGGAGTACCTCGAAGGCCGTTCGCTGCCCGGGCTCGTCGCTCTGGAGGGGTGATCGTGATGGCCCGTAGCACGGGACGCCGGCCGCTGATGGCCGGCAACTGGAAGATGAACCTCAACCACTTCGAGGCCATCGCCCTGGTCCAGAAGTTCGCGTTCACCCTGACCAAGGACGACCACGACGCGGTCGAGGTCGCGGTCCTGCCGCCCTTCACCGACCTGCGCAGCGTGGGCACGCTGATCGCCGGGGACCGGCTGCGGATCGCCTACGGGGCCCAGGACGTCTCGGCGCACGAGTCCGGCCCGTACACCGGCGAGGTGTCCGCGGCCATGCTCGGCAAGCTCGGGTGCACCTACGTGGTCGTCGGACACTCGGAGCGGCGCCGCTACCACCACGAGGACGACGCGCTGGTCAACGCGAAGCTGCGGATCGCCCTGGAGCACGGGCTGAGCCCGATCCTGTGCGTCGGCGAGCCCCTCGAGGTCCGCCAGGCCGGCCGGCACGTCGAGCACACCCTGGCGCAGCTGGACGCCGGGCTGTCCCGGGTGCCGGAGGCCAAGGCCCGCTCCGTCGTGGTGGCGTACGAGCCGGTGTGGGCGATCGGCACCGGAGAGGTCGCCACCCCGGCCGACGCCCAGGAGGTCGCCGCGGCGATCCGTACCCGGTTGGCCGAGCTGTACACCGGCGGGCTGGCCGATGCCGCTCGCCTGCTCTACGGCGGGTCGATGAAGGCGGCGAACGTCGCCGGACTGATGGCCCAGCCTGACGTGGACGGCGGCCTGGTCGGCGCGGCGAGCCTGGACCCCGACGAATTCGTCCGCCTGGCGCGCTACCGCGACCTGCCCGCCTGAACCCTGCCTACCTGAGCTGTTCCTGCACGGACCCCGCCCGGGGTACCAGACGGCTGCCCTACCGTGCCGTGACGATCCCGTGATCTGCGCGCACTGATTCCGTGGTGAGGGTCACGGTTTGGCCTCGATAGTCGGGTGAACTTCCCCTCTCGGTCAAGAACATCTAATGTCATCGACGCGCACCGGGGGCGATCCCTGATCCGGGGTGGGCCCTGATCCGGGGTGCGGCGATCGGGAAGGGTGGATGCAGGACTCGATGAGCGCGTCAACCGATGTCACGCCGGCGGGACCGCCGGTCGCCCCGCAGGCCCCGGTGGCCCGGGCGATCGAGGGTCGATCCCTCGGCCAGATCGCCTGGGCGCACCTGCGCCGGGACACGGTGGCCATCACCGGCGCGGTGATCGTGGTCCTGCTCATCCTGGTGGCGCTGCTCGCTCCGGTGCTCACCCACCTGCTCGGCCAGAACCCGAACACGTTCCACACCGAGCTGCTCAACCAGAACACCTCGTTGCCCGACGGCCCGTTCGGCGGTGCCAGCTGGACACACCCGTTGGGCGTCGAGCCGACCAACGGTCGGGACATCCTGGCCCGCATCATCTACGGGGCGCGCGTCTCGCTGGTGATCGCTCTGGCGGCCACCGCGGTCTCCTTGGTGATCGGCGTGGTGCTGGGCATCACCGCCGGGTACTTCGGCGGCTGGCTGGATACGATCATCAGCCGGTTCATGGACCTGATGCTGGCGTTCCCGGTCCTGCTGTTCTCCATCGCGCTGCTGACCATCATCTCGGGGAAGACCTCGATGTTCGGGATCGGCGGCGCGGGGCTGCGGATCAGCGTGCTGATCCTGGTGATCGGTATCTTCAGCTTCGCCTATGTCGGCCGCATCATCCGCGGTCAGACGCTGAGCCTGCGCAACAAGGAGTTCGTCGAGGCCGCCCGCAGTATGGGGGCACGCAGCGGTTACGTGCTGGTGCGCGAGCTGCTGCCGAACCTGGTCGCCCCGATCCTGGTCTACGCGACGCTGACGATCCCGACGAACATCCTCACCGAGGCCGGACTGTCCTTCCTCGGCGTGGGCGTCCAACCGCCCACCGCGTCCTGGGGCCAGATGCTCTCGGATGCGACGAACTACTACCAGATCGACCCGATGTACATGGTTGTCCCGGGCATCGCGATCTTCATCACCGTGCTGGCGTTCAACCTGTTCGGTGACGGCCTGCGCGACGCGTTGGACCCGCGCAGCCAACGATGACCGCCGGCGATGACCAGCCCGCACCGAGCACCACACGTGCCGGTCACCCGACCGGACGGGCCCCGCACCACCGTGCACCGGCCCACCCAACGAACCGAAAGGTTGTCTGGATCCCATGGCGAAGTTCAGACCCCAGCAGGGGCGTACCTACCGACGAGGAGTGGTCGGCGGCGCGCTCGTCGCGCTGACCGCCCTGAGCGCCGCGGCCTGTGGTGGTGGGGGTGGTACCTCGACCCCGAGCGGCTCCTCCTCCGCCGGCGTGTCCTCCTTCAACGCGGCCAGCACCAGCGTGGTGAACCCCTCCACGGCCACCGGTGGCACCCTGCGGCTGTCCGCCTCCGGGGACTGCGACTCCTGGGACCCCGCGCGCACCTAC
>JAJYSQ010000023.1 GCA_021793495.1 Actinomycetes bacterium | reverse complement strand
GCCGCTCGGCGATCCGCCCGAGCATCTCGTCCGGGAAGAGCTCCTCGTCGGCGCAGAGCGCGGCCATCGCCAGCCCGTCCATGCCGAGGTCGGCGACGATCTCCAGGTCGCCGGCCGGCACCGGATGGTCAGGCTCCTCCTCCTCAGGTACCGTGACGTCCAGTGTCTGCAGGACCTGGGCAGCCAGGGGCCACTCGGTGGCTGCGGTGAGGTCGGACAGCAGCAGGCGCGTCTCGCCGGCGGTGAGCCGAGCCAGCAGGAAGAAGTCGTCGGCTACCGAGACCAGTCCGAGCGTCCCCCCCTCGGACGGCTGCTGGCGCAAGGCACGGAGCAGGGAGTCCAGGTCGTCAGCGCTGCGCGGGGGTAGCAGCGAAACCTCCCACCGCCCATCCTCACGGTAGGCGACCAGTGCGAAGTCCGTCTCTTGCGCCATCGCGAAGTCCGCCTGTCCTTCAGGGCCCGTCCACGACGGGCGCCGGTCGTCGGTGGGCGCGAGACACGCTCCCGCCGTATGGTCGCAGATGACGGCTCGGGGTGACAGCAGGCCGGCAGGCCCGCTAGACGCTAGTGTCGCCCCCCATGCGGATCCACGTCGCCGACCACCCGCTGGTCGCCCACAAGCTCACCGCGCTGCGGGACCAACGGACCGACTCCCCGACCTTCCGACGGCTGGTCGACGAGCTGGTCACCCTGCTGGCGTACGAGGCCACCCGCGAGGTCCGGACCGAGCCGGTCCGGATCACCACGCCGGTGGCTGCGACCACCGGGGTTCGGCTGGCCGCGCCGAAACCCCTGGTCGTACCGATCCTGCGAGCCGGGCTGGGCATGCTCGAAGGCATGGTCCGCCTGCTACCCACCGCAGAGGTCGGCTTCCTCGGCATGATCCGCGACGAGGACACCCTGGCCGCCTCGACCTACGCCACCCGGCTACCCGAGGACCTGTCTGGGCGCCAGTGCTACGTGCTCGACCCGATGCTGGCCACCGGCGGGACCCTACGCACCGCGATCCGTTTCCTGCTCGACCGCGGAGCCGACCACATCACCGCGGTCACCCTGCTGGCCGCTCCGGAGGGGATCGCCGTCCTGCGGGACGCCTGGGATGCCGGACCGGTTCCGGTCACCCTGGTCACCGCCGCCGTCGACGAGCGGCTGAACGAGCACGGCTACATCGTGCCCGGGCTCGGGGACGCGGGCGACCGGCTGTACGGCGTCGTCTGACGTCTGCCGAGAAAGCGGGCGCCGATCGGTGTCCGCCCGCCCCACCGGGCTCACGGGTGGATCGACGGTGAACACCAGTCGGGTCAGGGTCCCGACCACCGCGCGCTGGCGCTCGGCACGCTGGCGCATCAGACCGGTCAGTGCGAGACCCCGCAGCGCGACCAGGAGCAGCTCGACCCGAGCTTCCCGGTCCTCCAGCGCAGCGACCTCCGGGCCGAGCAGGGCGCACGTGACCTCGCGCAGCACCGGCCCGACGTCGCGCTCGTGCATGCGCAAGGGGTCCCGTAACCCCGGGTCCGTACGCGCCGCCGCCCACAGCTCCAGGCCGGCCAGGAACACCTCTCCGGAGAACACCCGGGCCATCATCTGGACGGCCTTCACCGGACGGTCCGACCCACGTGGCAGGTGGCCGGCCGCATGGCGCAGCACCCGCACCTGCGCCTCGGCCACGTCGCTGACCGCCGCGACCAGCAGGTCGGCCCGGGTGGGGAAGTAGTGCAGCAGCGCTCCGCGTGAGACCCCCGCTCGCCGCTGGACCGCCAGCGTCGTCGTCCCGGCATGTCCGCGCTCGACGAGGGTGAGCAGGGTCGCGTCCAGGATGCGTCGGCGCGTAGAGCCGGGCGTTGGGACCACCCGGGCATCTTGACACGGCGCCAGCCGCCCCCGACAGTCAGAGTTGACTGTTCACGGCTGGCGCCGGGCTGGCCCGGGACGCGCGAGGAGGCCTTCGATGCTGACGGTGGACATGGTCCGGGCCGGGGCGCGCCGTCACGGCAACCGACCCGCCGTCCGGGTCGGCGACCGCGCGCTGAGCTTCACCGAGGTGGACCGTACGGCCAACCAGCTGGCGCACGTGCTGGCCGGGCTCGGGGTCACCCCAGGCTCCCGGCTGGGCCTGCTCGAGGGCAACGAGCTGATGGCGGTACCGATGGACTTCGCCTGCCTGAAGGCCGGCGTCGTCCGAGTGCCGCTGAACGCCCGGCTCTCCCTGGCCGAGCACACGGCCATGATCGCCGACGCCCGGGTCGCCACGCTCGTCTACTCCCCCGCCCTGGCCGACCGGGCCGAGGAGCTGGCCGCCCAGACCGACCACCTGGCCCTGCTGTGCCTGGGCGCAGGTGGTCGCGGACACCTCGACCTGCTGGCCGCGGCCACCGAGGCCAGCTCCGACGACCCGGCACACCCGGCGAGCGCCGAGGACCCGGTGCTGGCGCTGTACACCAGCGGGACCACCGGCACGCTCAAGGCAGCCGTGCACACCCAGGGTTCGTACGCGGCGATCGTGCGCAACATCCTGACCAACCTGGTCAGTCCGGGCCGCGAGGACGCGATGGTGCACGCCGCACCACTGATCCACGCCAGCGGTACGTTCGTCCTACCGTTCTGGCTCCGCGGCGGGTGCTCCGTGGTCCTGCCGGGTTTCGCCCCGGAGGAGTACCTCGACGCGCTGCGCCGCCACCACGTCACGCACGCCAACCTCGTGCCCACGATGCTGGGCATGCTGCTGGCCGCCGGGGCCACGGCCGAGGACCGGGCGAGCCTCACCCAGGTCGTCTACGGTGCCTCCCCGATGCCCCGCCCGGTGATCGAGGCCGCGATGGACCTGTGGGGACCTGTCTTCACCCAGTACTACGGGCAGACCGAGGCACCGCTGGCGCTGACCGTGCTGTCGGCCGCCGACCATGTCGGCCCGGACGCGCCGCTGGGAGCCTGCGGTTGGCCGTCGGCGGACGTCGAGCTGGTCGCGGTGGATGCCGACGGCCACCCGGTGGGCGTCGACGAGCCCGGGGAGCTGGTCGTGCGCTGCCCCTCGGCGATGGCCGGGTACCTCGGAGCCCCGGAGCTCAGCGCGACCACGCTGCTGACCGACGGATGGGTGCGCACCCGAGACGTGGCACGCATCGACGAGCGTGGCCTGGTCCACCTGGTCGACCGCACCTCCGACATGATCATCACGGGCGGGTACAACGTCTACCCCCGGGAGGTCGAGGACGCGTTGCTCACCCACCCGGGGGTCGCCTCGGCCGCCGTGGTCGGCGCACCAGACCCGGTCTGGGTGGAGAGCATCGTCGCCTACGTCGTCACCAGCCCCGGCGGACGGCCTGATCCCGAGGAGCTGACCGCGCACGTACGAACCCGGCTGGCCGGGTACAAGGTGCCCAAGCGCATCGAGTACGTCGATGCGCTGCCCATGTCGGGGGTGGGCAAGGTCCTGCGCCGCGCCCTGCGCGATCCCCTGTGGGCCGGTGCCGACCAGCCACGACCCCAGGACCGGCCATGAGCGACTCCCACGCCCCCGTACGGGTCGAGGGGGAGCCGCCCGTGGCCACGGTGGTCCTGGACCGTCCGCAGGTGCGCAACGCGGTCGACCGAGCGACCGCCGAGACGCTGGCCGAGGTCTTCCGGCGGATCGACGCCGACCCGCGGTTCCGGGCCGCGGTCCTGTGGGGCGCCGGGGGGACGTTCTGCGCAGGGGCCGACCTGCGCGGGGTCGCGGCCGGCGACGGCAACCGGGTGGCTGCCGACGGGGATGGGCCGATGGGCCCGACCCGGATGACCATGAGCATCCCGGTGATCGCTGCGATCAGCGGGTACGCGGTCGCCGGAGGGCTGGAGCTCGCCCTGTGGTGCGACCTGCGCGTCGTGGAGTCCGATGCGATCCTCGGCGTGTTCTGCCGACGCTTCGGGGTACCGCTGGTCGACGGCGGCACGGTCCGGCTGCCGCGCATCGTCGGGCTGGGTCGGGCGTTGGACCTGATCCTGACGGGGCGCCCGGTGGACGCCACCCAGGCGTACGCGATGGGGCTGGCCACCCGGGTCGTCCCCCCGGGTCGGGCGCGAGCCGAGGCGGAGGCGCTGGCCCACCAGCTGGCCGCGGCCCCCGCGACCTGCCTGCGCGAGGACCGTGCGTCCGTGTACGAGTGCCTGGGCCTGCCCGAACCAGAAGCCCTGGCCACGGAGCACCGGCACGGGCTGGTCTCCCTGGCTGCGGGCGCCGACCTGGCAGCCGCCACGTTTGTCGCGGGGGCCGGGCGTCACGGGCAGGAGGTCTGCCCGCCCATCACGAGCACCGCGGCCCCCGCGACCCGGTCGGCTGCCAGGTCGGCGAGCGCCCGGTCGGCCGCGTCGAACGGGTAGGCCGTGGTCGTCACCCGAACGCGCAGGCGCGCCGCCAGGAGCAGGAACTCCTCCCCGTCTGCACGGGTGGTCGACGTGACGCTGCGCAGGTCCTTCTCGCCGAACAGGTGCTCGGCGTACCGCAGCGGTGGGATGTCGCTGAGATGGATGCCAGCGACCACCAGGGTGCCGCCACGGTCGAGGGCGACCAGCCCCGCCGGGACGCTCTGACCGACAGGGGTGAAGTCCAGGGCGGCGTCCAGCGGTTCGGGCGGCGGGTCGTACGTGTCCTGGGCCGACGCGGCGCCGAGGTCCCGGGCGAGCCGGCGGGCCTGCGCGGACCGGGTCATCACGTGCACCACCGCCCCCTGGGCCAGCGCGACCTGAGCCGCGAGGTGCGCCGAGGCGCCGAAACCGTAGATCCCCAGCCGCCCACCGGGTGGTAGCCGAGCGCGACGCAGCGCGCGGTATCCGATGATCCCCGCGCACAGCAAGGGAGCCGCCTCGGTGTCGGCGAACTGCTCGGGAAGCCGGTAGGCGTACTCCTGGCGGGCCACGGCGTACTCGGCGTAGCCGCCGTCGGCATCCCACCCGGTGTAGGCCGACCCCGCGCACAGGTTCTCTGCCCCGCGCCGGCAGAACCGGCACGCCCCACAGGTGGAACGCAGCCACGCCAGACCGACCCGGTCACCGACGGCGAACCGCTCGGCGGTGGCGCCGAGAGCGGCCACGTGCCCGACCACCTCGTGACCGGGGACCACGCGGGGCCGGTGCACCACGAGGTCCCCTTCGACCACATGCAGGTCGGTGCGGCACACCCCGCACGCGGCAACCTGGACCAGGATCTCCCCCCGCCCCGGGGTGGGTACCGGGAGCTCGACCAGATCCAGGCCCGGAGCACGAGCCGCACCGGCCATCGGCCCGGGCCGCACAGCCTGCCAGGCCCGCATCCGGGCCGGCACGGGACCCGCCGGTGTCCGGCTCGCGCCGAGCACCGCCTACAGCCCCTTGACCGCGGCGACCACCTTGGTCAACGAGTCCTTCGCGTCGCCGAACAGCATGGTGGTCTTGGGGTCGAACAACAGCTCGTTGTCGATACCGGCAAAGCCTGGGCGCATCGAGCGCTTGAGGAACACGATCGACTGAGCCTGGTCGACGTTGAGAATCGGCATGCCGTAGATCGGCGAGCCCGGCGAGGTCCGTGCCGCGGGGTTGACCACGTCGTTGGCCCCCACGACCAGGGCGACATCCGTGCTGGACATCTCGGAATTGGCCTGGTCCATCTCCTTGAGCTGGTCGTACGGCACGTTGGCCTCGGCCAGCAGGACGTTCATGTGCCCCGGCATGCGCCCGGCCACCGGATGGATGCCGTACTCGACCGCCACGCCCCGGTCAACCAGCAGCTCGGCGAGCTCACGCAACGCATGCTGGCCCTGGGCCACGGCCAGCCCGTACCCCGGGACGAGCACCACCTTGCGGGCGTACCCGAGCATGATCGCCACGTCCTCCGGGCTACCGGTGCGCACCGGACGATCGGCGGCTCCAGCGGTCACCGCGGTCGCGTCCCGCGCCTGGAAGGCACCGAACAGCGTGCTGGTCAGGGGCCGGCCCATGGCTTGGGCCATCAGCCGGGTGAGGATCGTCCCGGAGGCCCCGACCAGGGTCCCAGCCACGATCAGCAGCACGTTCCCCAGCAGGTAGCCGCTGGCAGCCACCGACAATCCGGTGAAGGCGTTGAGCAGCGAGATGACGATGGGGACGTCAGCGCCACCGACCGGCAGCACGAACAGCACGCCGAAGATCAGCGCCAGCACCGCCAGCACCACCAGCACCAGCGTGGCCGGTGAGCCACCTCCGGTCGCGGCCAGCCATGCTGCGGCCACCAGCACGGCTACCGCGGTGCCCACCGAGACCCACCGGCCCGCAGGCAGGACGACCGGACGAGTGGTCATCAGCTCCTGGAGCTTGGCGAAGGTCAACGCCGAGCCGGAGAAGCTCACCGACCCGACGACGATGGCGAAGACGGTCGCCGCCCCCGTCCCCAGCGGCTGGTGCCCCCTACCGGTGAACTCCAGGACGGCGACCAGGGCGGCCGCACCGCCACCCACCCCGTTGAACAACGCGACCAGCTGCGGCATCGCGGTCATGGCCACCCGCCTCGCGGCCAGCACCCCGACCCCGCCACCCAGCACCATCACCGCGAGGATCTCGGGCAGGTGGGCCAGGTGCTCGGTGGTCAGCACGACGACCGTGGCCAGCACCGCGCCGGCCGCACCGATCAGGTTGCCCCGACGCGCGGACCGGGGCGAGGACAGCCCCTTGAGCGCGAGGATGAACGCGACGGCTGCGACCAGGTAGGCCAGGTCTACCCCAGGTCGGCCCATCACGACCCGCCCCGACGGTCGGCGGAGCCCGACGGGGCGGGTCGTGGCTGCCCAGGCGCGGATCGGCCGCGGAACATCTCCAGCATCCGGTCGGTCACCACGAATCCGCCCACCATGTTGGCCGCGGCCAAGGCGACGGCGACCAGTCCCAGGGTGAGCTCGACGGCACCGGAAGCCCGGCCGGCCACCAGGATCGCCCCGACGAGGATCACCCCGTGGATCGCGTTCGCCCCCGACATCAGAGGCGTGTGCAGCATCGTGGAGACCTTCGCAACAACTTCGAACCCCACGAACACAGCGAGTACGAAGATCGTCAACAGGCCGACGCCACTGGTCATGGCCGTTCCCCTCCCTGGTCGAGACTGGCCGTGGGACCGGCCTCACCGGCCGGGTCTGGGCCTGGGTCGAGCAGCGCCCGGGTCGCCGGGTGCACGACCTGCCCCCGATGGGTGACGGCCGCTCCAGCCAGGACCTCGTCCCCCAGGTCGGGGTCGAGTCGACCCTCCCGGACCATCAGGGCCAGCAAGTTGGCCACGTTGCGGGCGTAGAGGAAGCTGGCATGCACCGGCATCTGGCTGGGCACGTCAGCCCCACCCCACACGGAGACCTGTCCATGGCGGATGGTGCGCCCGGGCCGGGACAGCTCGCAGTTCCCCCCGGTCTCGGCGGCGAGGTCGACCACCACAGAGCCTGGACGCATCCCCTCCACCATCTCCGTGGTGACCAGCAGCGGCGCCTCGCGCCCCGGCACGGAAGCGGTGGTGATCACCGCGTCCGCCGCAGCCACGTACGGTGCGAGCAGCTCCCGCTGACGGCGCGCACGATCCTCGCCCATCTCGCGGGCATACCCGCCAGCGGCCTCCAGCACCTCGAGGTCCACGTTGACGAAGGCGGCGCCCATGCTGCGGACCTCCTCGGCCGAGGAGGTCCGCACGTCGTACGCCTCGACCACGGCACCGAGCCGTCGCGCGGTCCCGATCGCCTGCAGACCGGCCACGCCGGCACCCAGGACGAGCACCCGGGCCGGCGGGATGGTGCCGGCCGCCGTCATGTACAGCGGGAAGAACCGGGGCAGCATCGCGGCCGCCACCAGGGTCGCCCGGTAGCCCGCGACGAGCGCCTGCGAGGTCAGTGCATCCATCGACTGGGCCCGTGAGATGCGCGGCACCAGCTCGAAGGAGAACCCGGACACTCCCCGATCACGGTAGGTACGGATCAGGTCGAGGTTCGCCTCAGGGGCCAGGAACCCGATCGTCACCGCTCCCTCGGGCAGTCGACGAGCCTGCTCGACGGTGAGCGGAGACACCGTGAGCACCGCATCAGCGTCGACGAGCACGTCGCCGTCACGGACCTCAGCACCGGCGGCCCGGTAGGCCTCGTCGGAAGCGAAAGCCGCCTGACCGGCCCCGTGCTCGACGACCACCTCGGCCCCGAGCCCCAGGAGCAGCGGCACGACCTCGGGCACCATGGCCACCCGTTGCTCCCCCGGGCGTACCTCGCAGGGCACGACGATCCTCATCGAGCACGACCTGGGTGCGGGGCAGTCTGCCGACGACCCCTGGTGAATCCGACCGTCACTGCGCTCACCGGTCCCGCCTCGTCCGCACCAGGCCGGCCACAACCGACCGGTGCACCTCGATCGTCGAGGGAAACCTATACGCCGGGACCGACGGGCGGATGCAGCCGATGGTCCCCCAGTTTCGTTTCTCCCACAGCCGGGTCCCCCGCGGCGGCCTCGGGGGGCTCCGGCGGGTGCCGGCCACCCGGGTCGGGGTAGACCAACGGATGCGGTTCATCCTCGACGTCGACCCCGCGGACCAGGTAGACCACCACGGCGTTGATCGTGGCGACGGTCGGCACCGCGATCACCGCCCCGCTGATCCCGGCCAGCAGCGCACCCCCGGTGACCGCCAGGACCACTGCCAAGGGGTGCAGGCGGACGAGCTTGCCCATGATGAGCGGTTGCAACACGTGGCTCTCGATCTGCTGCACCGCCAGGATCGCGGCCAGGACCAGCACCGCGGTCAGCACGCCGTGGGCGACCAGTGCGACGAGCACGGCCACCGAGCCAGACAGCAGCGCCCCGACGATGGGCACGAACGCGCCGATGAACACGATGATGCCCAGCGGCGCAGCGAGCGGCACCCGCAGGGCGAGCAGCACGACCGTCACCCCGATCGCATCGACCGCGGCAATGATCACCTGTCCCCGCACATAGCTGACCAAGGTCACCCAAGCCCGTTCGCCGGCAGCCACCGCTCGGTCCTCGGTCGAGCGCGGCAGGAGCCGGACCACCCAGGTCCAGATCCCTCGGCCGTCGTAGAGGAAGAAAAAAGTGGCGAACAACGACAGCAGCGCCCCGGCGATCAGCTCCCCGGCCACGGTCGCCGTCTGGATCGCCCCGGTTGCCAAGGTCCCACGGTGTGCGGCCAGGCTCCGCTTGGCCTGGTCCAGCAGCGTGGCCACCTGCGCGTCGTCGACGTGCAGCGGTCCGGTGGCCAGCCATCGACGGATCTCGCTGAGCCCGCCCTGGACATTGGCGGTGATCGTGGAGAAGTCACGCGTCAGCAGCGTGGCCAGCAGGGTGAACACCCCCACGACCACGGCCAGCCCGCCGACGAAGACGAGCGCCGCCGACAACCCGCGCGAGACTCCCCAGTGCCGCAGCCGAGCCACGCTCGGCTGCAGACCCGCCGCGAGCAGCAGGGCCACCACCAGCGGGAACACCAGAAGCCGCATACGGACCATGACCAGGAGCACCAGGGCGGCCGCGCCGGCGATCACCAACAGACGCCATGACCATGCCGCGGCGGTCCGCACCGCGCTGGGCACGACGCCGCTGGCCGGTGCCGCCGGCTCCCCCCGGCGGTCCACGTTCCCCATGGGCCAGCCTACCTTCGTCGCTGGCGGGAAGACCCGCCTCCCGCGCCACGGACCGCCCGCCGTGCGCCGCGACGCAGCTGCAGGATCCGTACGGTGCCGGGGACGGCCACCAGGAGCAGGCCGGCCACCGCGGCGAACACCATCGCCACCCCGACCGGCAGGTTGGCATGCCACCCGAGGAAGCGGACCGGTACGTGCTGGCCGTTCTGCAGGATGAAGACCAGGAGCAGGACCAGCACGACCGCGAACCCGACCGCAGCCACCCACACCCCGCCGGCCCGAGTTCGACCCGGCACGTGGACCCGCCCGGCATGGCTCGCCTCGGCTGCGGGTGCCTCGGGCACCGCCAGGGTGCGCGAGGCTTCGTCGGCAGACAGGTCCGGTTCGGCATCGGCCGGGCCGGGCGGGTTCGGGTC
>JAJYSQ010000022.1 GCA_021793495.1 Actinomycetes bacterium | reverse complement strand
GGTTCCGCCGAGGAAAGTCCGGGCTCCACAGGGCAGGGTGGTGGGTAACACCCACCCGGGGTGACCCGCGGGACAGTGCCACAGAGAACAGACCGCCCCCACCGGCGCTCGTCGTCGGGCGGGAGCAAGGGTGAAACGGTGGTGTAAGAGACCACCAGCGCCCGGGGTGACCCGGGCGGCTCGGTAAACCCCACCTGGAGCAAGGCCAAGAGGGCGCCGGTTCTTCCGGTGCCTGCGCAGGCGTTCGAGGGCGGCCCGCCCGAGCCTGTGGGTAGGCCGCTGGAGGCTGACGGCAACGTCGGCCCGAGATGGATGGCCGTCGCACCTGGTTCGCCGCACTGGCGTACCGGGTGCACAGAACCCGGCTTACAGGCCGACTCGTCCGCCGCCGGGGGAGATCCACCGGGGCCCGGGGTGGTCCGGGACCCCGCAGACCAGCGCCTCGATGTCTGAGGATGGCATGGGGCGGTGGGACAAGGACGTCTGGCCGAGCACCGCGTCCAGCGTCGTCGAGCAGGCTGCGGCACCAGTGAGGTACGCGGTGCCGATCCCGTCGGGCGTGGGGGTCGTCACCACCAGGGTCCACAGCGCCCTTGCGGTGGTCACCGAGACGATCAGCGAGCTCCGCAGGGCGGCACCGACCCGAACAGCCCGGCGGACTGGTCGGGTCGGTCAGGGGGTCGCGGTCGCGGTCGCGGGGGACAGGGTCGCCGAACCGAGCAACCCGACCAGGTCGGTCAGGGCAGGCAAGGCGCCTGCCAGCTGCTGCTGCTCCTCGATCGGGAGCATCTCGATCCGCGAGGAGAGCAGCTCCAGGCGGGCGACCCGCAGACGTCCGACCACCGCCATGCCTGCCGGAGTCATGGTCACGTTGACCACCCGGCGGTCACGCTGGTCCACCTGACGGATGACCCACCCCTGGCGTTCCATCCGGTCGACCAGCACGCTCATGGACGGCTGGGTGACCTGGGCACCCTCGGCCAGCTCGCTCATCCGTCGAGAGTGGCCGTCGGCCAGGATCCCGAGCGCGATGGCTTGTGCGCTCGGCACGCCGTTGCGGGCGTTCTCCTTGCGCAGCACCAGGACGAGGCTCGTCAGCAGTGGCCGCAAGGCTTCGGCCATCTCTTCAGGAGAGGTGGCCGAGAACGCTGGGACGCTTCCGCTATCGGTTGCTTCTTGGCCACGGTGGCCATGCCTTCTGGTAATCATTTAGCAAAACTATGGTGAGAGGTCGGGGTCTGTCAACCCGACACGCCGGGGGCCACGGGCCGACCGCGCCAGGTGCGGTACCGCGCGATGAGCCCGAGGGTGGACGGGTCGGCGGTGGTCGACGCGTCGACGAGTCCCGACACGATCGGGTCCACCAGCAGCGGAGCGAGCTCAGCGGCCATGGCCTTGCCGAGCTCGACACCCCACTGATCGAACGAGTCGATGCCCCAGATCGTCCCTTCGACCATCACGGTGTGCTCGTACAACGCGACCAAGGCACCCAACGTCTCCGGGGTGAGCTGGCGGGCCAGGATCGTCGAGGACGGTCGGTCCCCGGGCATGATCTTGGCGGCGACACGGACCGGATCGGACTCCTCGGCCGCCACCTCCTGCGTCGTGCGGCCGAACGCAAGCGCCGCTGATTGGGCGAACAGGTTCGCCATGAACACGTCGTGCTGGTCGCCCTCGGACGGGCCGGCATCGTCCGGATCTGCCGAGCCCACGGAGGGTCCCCGGGGCAGGACAGGTTCTGCAAAACCGATGAAGTCCGCCGGGATCAGCCGGGTCCCCTGGTGGAGCAGCTGGTAGAAGGCGTGCTGGCCGTTGGTCCCCGGCTCGCCCCAGAAGATCTCACCGGTCGAGGTGCCGACCGGCTCGCCCGCCGCGGTGACCGACTTGCCGTTGGACTCCATCGTCAGCTGCTGCAGGTAGGCCGGGAACCGGGCCAGGTACGCGCTGTACGGCAGGACCACGTGCGAGCTGGCGCCGAAGAAGTTCGCGTACCAGACGTTGATCAGCCCGGCCAGCACCGGCATGTTGGACGTCAGGGGCGCCGTGCGAAAGTGCTCGTCCATCGCGTGGAACCCGGCGAGCATCTCCCGGAATCCAGCCGGGCCGATCGCCACCATCAGCGACAACCCGACTGCCGAGTCGAACGAGTAACGCCCGCCTACCCAGTCCCAGAAGCCGAACATGTTCTCCGGGTCGATGCCGAACTCGGCCACCCGCTCGGCGTTCGTGGAGACCGCGACGAAGTGCCGGGCCACGTCCGCGTCCGGGCCCAGCCGCGACCGGACCCAGTCGCGAGCCGCTCGGGCATTGGTCAGCGTCTCCAGGGTGGTGAACGTCTTGGAGACCACGATGAACAGAGTGGACGCCGGGTCCAGGTCCTGGGTGACCAGGGCGATCTCGGCCGGGTCGACGTTCGAGAGAAACCTCACGTCCAGCTCCGGGTCGGCGTAGGCCGCCAGCGCCTGGTGGGCCATCACCGGCCCGAGGTCCGACCCACCGATGCCGATGTTGACCACGCTACGGATGCGCTGCCCGGTGGACCCGGTCCACCGACCTGCGCGCACCCGGTCGGCGAAGCGGGCCATCCGGTCGAGCACCGCATGGACCTCGGCGACCACGTCGCTGCCGTCGACCACGAGCGTCGCAGACCGCGGCAGCCGCAGCGCGACGTGCAGCGCGGCCCGGTCCTCGGTCACGTTGACGTGCTCCCCGGCGAACATCGCCTGGATGCGTCGGGGAAGCCCACAGGCCTCGGCGAGAGTGACCAGCAGGCGGAGGGTCTCGTCGGTCACCTTGTGCTTGGCATAGTCCAGGTGCAGCCCGGCCGCCTCGAGGGTGTACCGCTCGGCGCGGCCCGGGTCTGTCGCGAACAGCTCACGCATGCTGGTCGTGGCGATCTCCCTCTGGTGCGCGCGAAGGGCCGCCCACGTCGAGGTCTGCTCCACCCCCATCAGGCCCCCGGTCCGGTCTGCTCGACGATCGATGGGCCAGGTGCGGCCGGGTCGGCGTCCGGTGGGAGGGCGTCCGGCGGGAGGGCGGAAGCGGCTCGTGGCGCCACCCCGCGCCGGCGAGTGCTGGCCCGCAGCGTGTCCGGCTGGTCCCACAGCCGGACACCCCCGGTGATCCCCGCGGTGTTGTCCACGATGCTCACCTTGGGTCCGAAGCTCACCTGCAGGTGCTCGGTGTTGCCACCACCGAGGTAGACGTGGTCGTACAGCAGGGTGTCGTCGAAGTCCGCGAGCGCCTGGCGGACCAGCCGGGTCCACTTCTTGTTCCCGATCTTGCGCCGCCGGATGTCGCCGAGCGCGACGTCAAAGGTACGGCCTCTGTGGAAGGGGGCGTGGGACAGCTCCAGGTGGGGCAGCAGCGTGCCGTCGTAGAACAGGGCGGTGCCCAGCCCGGTTCCCAGGGTCACGACGAGCTCGAGGCCCTGGCCGGCCACGACGGCGCAGCCCTGCACGTCGGCGTCGTTGGCCACCCGCACCGGGACCCCGAGCTGCTCGCGTAGCGCGGTGGCCAGGTCGAACCCCGCCCAGGCGGCGACCGAGGACGCGAACGGCTTGCCCCCGGGACGCTTGCGGGACAGCGCGGGTACCTCCAGCACACGGCCGGCCCGGACCATCCCCGGGAAACCAACGCTGGCCCGGTCGCGGGCCGGAAGCCCCTCGACGAGTCGGCCCACGGTGGCCAGGAAGGTCGAGGGTGGGCAGGGGTAGGGGGTCTCGACCTTCACCTCGTCGGCCACCATGGTGCCGGACGGGTCGAGCACCGAGGCCTTGAAGTGCGAGCCGCCGATGTCGATCGCCAGGGTGCGTGGGCCGGTCAGCTTCGAAGCCGCCATGGGACCTCCCGAAGTCGTGGTCAGGACGCGGTGCTCAGGGCTGGGTGAGGATGTCGTGCCCGGTCTCGGTGACCAGGACCGTGTGCTCGAACTGGGCGGTGCGCTGGCGGTCCTGGGTGACCACGGTCCATCCGTCGTCCCAGATCTCGTAGTCGATCGAGCCGAGGGTGAGCATCGGCTCGATGGTAAAAGTCATCCCCTCCAGCATCGGCTCGGTCGCTCGTGGGTCGTCGTAGTGCGGGATGACCAGCCCGGAGTGGAACGCCGAACCGATCCCGTGCCCGGTGAAGTCGCGGACCACGCCGTAGCCGAACCGGCGCGCATACGCCTCGATCACCCGGCCGATGACATTGATCGGGCGGCCCGGAGCCACCGCGCGGATCGCCCGCATCATCGCCTCCCTGGTCCGGTCGACCAGCAGTCGAGACGGCTCGTCGACCTCGCCGACCAGGAAGGTTGCGTTCGTGTCGCCGTGCACCCCACCGACGAACGCTGTCACGTCGATGTTCACGATGTCTCCGTCGGCCAGAACCGTGGAGTCGGGGATACCGTGGCAGATGACCTCGTTCACCGACGTGCACAGGGACTTGGGGAATCCGCGGTACCCGAGGGTCGAGGGGTACGCCGCCATCCGGACCATGGCCTCGTGGCCGATCCGGTCCAGCTTCTCGGTGGTGATCCCGGGGGCCACGGCCCGACCGGCCTCGGCCAGGGCTGTCGCTGCGACCCTCCCGGCGGTGCGCATCGCGGCGATCGTGGCCGCGTCCTTGACCTCGGGTCCGGCAAAGGGCGTGGGGTGCTCGCGTCCGACGTACTCAGGGCGTTTGATGTGGGCGGGCACCGGCCGGCCTGGGGTCACCCGGCCCGGCACGAGTGTTCTCACGATCAACAAGTCTAGTCACGGGGCCGGAGGAGGCAGCGGTGCGCGGTACGGCGCCCGCGGCTGAGCACCCGTGGTGGTTCTGCCTCGTCCACCACCAGGTCGAGGAGGGGATCGGCTGCCCCAACCGCCAGCGGCTCGGACCGTACCCCAGCCGGGAGGCGGCGGAGCACGCGCTGGACACCGTGGCTCGGCGCAACGAGCAGTGGCGCACCCAGGACGAGGAGTCCGGGGAGTAGGTCGACCCGGGGCTCTACCAGCGGCGTTGTCGCGCGGGCGGGCCGCTGAGCTTGTCCAGAGCCCGGCGCAGCTTGTCGCGCGAGCCGTTGCCCGACCCGATGGTCGGGACCTTCTCGCCGGTGGCCAGCGCGATCAGGTGGGTCACGGCGTCGATCGACAGCGGGGGAGCGCCGGCTCGGGTCAGCGCGGCGCTCAGGTCGCTCATCGGTGCGACGGTACGCCGATCCGGCTCACCGGGGATCAGCAGGTCCAACGGCGGAACGGTGAGGGACTCGTGGGTGAGGCTCTGCAGGTCCTTGTCTCCCTCGTCCACGCTGAGCAGGGTCGCTCCCTTCTTGCGGGCGTCGGCCAACCGGTCCAGCAGCGACTCAGGGATCTTGTCGGGGGCTACCACGAAGACCGTCTCGCCCTTGCAGGCGTACGCCAACCGGGCCATCCCGACCCGAAGATGGTCCGGGGCGCCGCGCGGAGGGGCGTAACGGACCAGTACCGGGCTGAGCTCCGGGGCGCCGACGATCTTGGCTTCTTCGCTGAGGTGGGCGGCGAGGTGCCAGGGCTCCTCCGCCGGGGTCCCGACGAGCAGCAGTCCTCCGGGGTGGCGCGTCTTCGTCCGCAGCACCTTGGCAAACATCCGGGTGCGGTACGCCCAGGGGGAGGATCCGAGGATCTCCCGGACGAGCAACGCCCGCGCGGTGTCCATACCACCTCCTGGAGTCCACGCACCGAGTCTGACGAGCCCGGGTGGTGTGCCTATCGTGCCTGTTGGCCGCGGTCCCGGTGCCCAAGCGTCCCGTGTCGCCGTCCCGTGTCGCCGGGTCGGTCCGGCGACCGGAACCGCGGCGTCCGGGGCAAGATGGGGACCATGTCACCATCGGCCGCCTCCGGACTGCAGTTGAGCACGGTGGAGGGGGTCGGCTTCGCCGATGGGGTCACCGACCCAGGTCAGACGAGCGTGGCGGTACTCGGGGGTACCGGGCCGCAGGGGCGAGGCCTGGCCCTGCGGTGGGCCGCGGCCGGGGTGTCGGTCGTGCTGGGCTCGCGCGACGCGGCCCGAGCCGCGTCGGTCGCGGCGGAGCTGGCCGGGCAGCTTCACCCGGAGGGGCGGACGCCCAGCGGCACGGACAACGCGACGGCGGCCCAGGCCGGCCAGGTGGTGGTGCTCGCCGTTCCCTGGTCGGCGCACGACGCACTGGTGACCGAGGTGGCCGGGGCGCTCGTGGGCAAGGTCGTGGTGGATTGCGTCAACCCCCTGCAGTTCGACGCACGGGGCGCGCATCCGGTGCCGGTGCCGGCGGGCAGCGCCGCCGAGCAGGCCGCCACCTTGGCGCTGGGGGCTCGGGTCGTCGGCGCCTTCCACCACGTGTCCGCCGCGCTCCTGGCCGACCCCACGGTGATCCGCATCGACTCTGACGTGCTGGTGGTCGGGGACGACCGGGCTGCGGTCGATGTCGTGATCGGCTTGGCCGGGTTGATCCCTGGGGTGCGGGGCGTGCATGCCGGGCGGCTGCGCACCGCCGGTGCCCTCGAGGCGTTGACGGCCAACCTGCTGGCGGTCAACCGCCGGTACCGGGTGCACGCGGGGATCCGTGTCACCGACCTGTGACCCGTCCAGGCGCGCGGGGCCACCCGCCGACGTTCCGGGAGACCGGTTCATCGACGACCAGGGCCGACCGTCCGGTCTGACCGGCCCGCCGCGCCGAGTGGTCTGCCTGGTGCCGTCGCTGACCGAGGCCATCGCGACCAGTGCCCCCGGGGTGCTCGTCGGGGCGACCGACTGGTGCACCCGGCCGGGTGGCCTGCACGTCACCCGGGTCGGGGGCACGAAGAACCCCTCGGTACCGGTGATCCGGGCGCTGGCGCCGGACCTGGTCGTGGCCAATGCGGAGGAGAACCGGGCCGAGGACCTCGGTCGACTGCGCGACGCCGGCCTGGTGGTCTGGGTCACCGATGTCCGGACCGTGCCGGGGGCGCTGGCGTCCCTCGGCCGGCTGCTCGACGGGTGCGGTGTCCCGCGACCCGGGTGGCTGGACGAGGCGCAGACGGCATGGCGCCCGCCGTGGTCGGGGCCGGCCCTGCGCGCCGTGGTGCCGATCTGGCGGCGGCCCTGGATGGTGCTGGGCCAGGACACGTTCGCCGGGGACGTGCTGGCCCGGGTGGGGGTGGTCAACGTCTTCGCCGACCATCCGCAGCGATATCCACGGATCACCCTGGAGGAGATCCGATCGCGGTCACCGCAGCTGGTCGTGCTGCCCGACGAGCCGTACGCCTTCGGTGCGACCGACGGCCCGGAGGCGTTCGCCGGTCTGCCGGTCGCGCTGGTCGACGGACGGGACCTCACCTGGTACGGGCCGTCGCTGGCCACCGCCCGGTCGACCCTGGCGACGGCCTTGGCCGAGGCGCGGGCTTCGGCGCTGGCCCGGGCGCCAGGCCCGCGGGGACCCTCGACGTCGGTCACGACCGCTCGCGCCACCGATTGGTGATCGGCAGCCGCCGGTCCCGGCCGAACGCCTTGTACGAGATCTTGGGCCCCGGTGGGTACTGTCGTCGCTTGTACTCGGCAGCGTCGGTCAACGCGATGATCCGCTGGACGAGGCGCGCGTCGAACCCTGCGGTGACCAGGTCGGTGGCTCCGAGGTCGGCCGCCACGTACTCCTCGAGGATGGCGTCGAGCATCGCGTAGTCGGGCAGGCTGTCGGTGTCCAGCTGCCCCGGGCGCAGCTCGGCCGATGGGGGCTTGGTGATGCTGGCTTCCGGGATCGGCGGGGTTTCTCCCTGCGCCTCGGCACGGGCGTTGCGCCACCGGGAGAGCTGCCAGACCAGGGTCTTCGGGACGTCCTTGAGCGGGGCGAACCCGCCGACCGCGTCGCCATAGATCGTCGAATACCCCACGCCGAGCTCGCTCTTGTTGCCGGTCGCCAGGACAAGGTGACCCTCGGCGTTGGACAGGGCCATGAGCACCACGCCGCGCACCCGGGCTTGCAGGTTCTCGGCGGCGAGCCCGGTCAGCCCCAGCGCGTCGTCGAACGCTGCGACCAGGTCGGTGATCGGCACGGTCCGGTGGTGCAGACCAGTGCGCTGGGCCAGCTCGGCGGCGTCGGCCAGGCTGCCTGAGCTGGAGTACCGGCTGGGCAACGAGACACCGTGGACCCGGTCGGCACCCAGAGCGTCCACGGCCAGCGCTGCGGTCAACGCCGAGTCGATCCCGCCGGACAGCCCGAGGACGACCGAGGGAAATCGGTTCTTGTCCACGTAGTCGCGCAGCCCGGTGACCACGGCGGCATACACCTCGGCTGCTTCCTCGAGGCGCGCGACCACCGTCCCGGCCTGCCGCGTCCCGGCCTGCCGCGTCCCGGCCTGCCGCGTCCCGACCTGCCGCGTCCCGGCGACGACGACCCGGTCCACCCCGGGGACCAGCTCGGTGGGGTCGGCGTCCCGGGCCTGCGCCACGGAGACGTCCAGAACGAGAAGCGCCTCGTCGAACTGCGGGCCACGGCCCAACAGCTGCCCATCGGCATCGACCACGAGCGAGTCGCCGTCGAACACGAGCTCGTCCTGCCCGCCGACCAGGTTCACGTAGGCCAGCGGGCAGCCGGCCTGCCGCGCGCGGTGACGGACCAGCTCGCCTCGGACGTCGTGCTTGCTCCGCTCGTACGGCGAAGCGTTGATCACCACGAGCAGGCCGGCCCCGGCCAGCCGGGTCGCGGCGACCGGCCCGCCGTCCTGCCAGAGGTCCTCGCAGATGGCCACGGCCACGTCTACCCCGGCGATCCGGGTGACCAGGAGCCGGTCTCCGGGCACGAAGTAGCGGAACTCGTCGAAGACCCCGTAATTGGGCAGGTGGTGCTTGGCGTACCGGCCGACCACCCGTCCGTGGTGGAGCACGGCGGCCGCGTTCACCGGGGAGCCGGGCGGCACCCCGACATCGGGCAGACCGGGCGAGCTCGGACCGGGCCGGTGCGCGCCGTGCTGCGCCCGGTCGAGGTAGCCCACCAGCACGGGCAGCTCGCCGAGCCCGCGTCTGGCCAGCTCGGTGGCCAGCTTCACCAGTGCCCGCCGCGACGCATCGACGAACGAACGGCGCAACGCCAGGTCCTCGACCGGGTATCCGGTGAGCATCATCTCCGGGAAGGCCACCAGGCCGGCCCCGGCGGTCTGGGCCTCGGCGGACCGGGTCAGCACCAGCTCGGCATTGCCCTCGAGATCCCCGACAGTCGGGTTCACCTGGGCCAGAGCCAGCCGGAGGATCGACATGACCGGCAGGGTAGCCGGGTGCTCGTCGCGCCTGCCGTCCGGTGGCACCCGGAAACCAGCGCGAAACATCCGTGTTGCACACTGCCTCGGTGGACAAGCAGACCGAGTTCGTGCTGCGTACCCTCGAGGAGCGCGACATCCGTTTCGTCCGGCTATGGTTCACCGACGTGCTCGGCTTCCTGAAGTCCGTCGCCGTGGCCCCGGCCGAGTTGGAGGGCGCCTTCGCCGAGGGGATCGGGTTCGACGGGTCGGCCATCGAGGGTTTTGCCCGGGTCTACGAGTCGGACATGCTGGCCAAGCCTGACCCGGCGACCTTCCAGGTCCTGCCGTGGCGCGGAGAGTCGCCCGGCACCGCACGGATGTTCTGCGACATCGTCCTGCCCGATGGTTCCCCGAGCTCGGCCGATCCACGCACCGTGCTGAAGCGGACCTTGGCTCGAGCCTCGGAGAAAGGGTTCTCCTTCTACACCCACCCAGAGATCGAGTTCTTCTTGTTCGAGCGTCCTCCGAGCCCGGGCCAGACGCCGGTACCGGTCGACCACGGTGGGTATTTCGACCACACCCCGCACGGGATCGCGCACGACTTCCGCCGTACCGCGATCACCATGCTGGAAGCCATGGGCATCTCGGTGGAGTTCAGCCACCACGAGGGCGCTCCCGGCCAGCAGGAGATCGACCTACGGTACGCCGACGCGCTGACCACCGCGGACATCATCATGACATTCCGGCTGGTCATCAAGGAGGTTGCCATCGAGCAGGGGGTCGTCGCGTCCTTCATGCCGAAACCGTTCACCGATCATCCCGGTTCGGGCATGCACACGCACATGTCATTGTTCGAGGGCGACCGCAATGCATTCTTCGAAGCTGGCGCGGACTACCAGCTCTCGCCGACC
>JAJYSQ010000021.1 GCA_021793495.1 Actinomycetes bacterium | reverse complement strand
GGCCTCGCGGAGGGCATCGCCGGCCTGCCGGGTCCACACCTGGGATACCGGGTCGATCGCGTAAGCGTCGTCGAGGTACCTATAGAGGTGGGCGAGGCACTGCTGGACGCCGGCGAGCCCGGCGTCGTAGCTGAGGTAGCCGCCGTAGTCGTCGCGGACCAGGACCCCGCGGTAGCCGTCCAGGATCCCGAACCCCGTGATCGCCGTCTTCGTGCGGTTCCCGGCAGCGGGCGTACCAGATTAGGTCCGCCCCGCCGCCGGTATAGGCGTTCATGGTCCGCACGGTATAGACGTGCGGGTTGCCGCAGTCTTCCGCGCTGGCCGGCACCCAGGCGGCGTTCGACGACGTTTACCAGACCGTCGTGCTCGCCGCGGCCCGGCGCGACCGTCTGGACGCGGCGATCACCGCGATGGCCACCGACAGCCAGTTCACCCCCGTGGTGACCCGATTGGCGTGCCTGCGGGGGATCTCCACCCTGACCGTGTTCTGTCTCGCGGCCGAGATCGGCGACTGGGACCGGTTCACCGGCGCGAGCATCGGCGCCTACCTCGGCCTGGTCCCCTCCGAACACTCCTCCGGGGCCCACCGCTCACAAGGCCCGATCACCAAGACCGGCAACACCCACGCTCGCCGGCTGCTGGTCGAGGCCGCCTGGCACCACCGCAAGCCCTACCGGCCCACCGCGATCCTGCGCCGACGGTGGGCGGCGGCCCCGCCCGCCGCGGTCGCCCGAGCGCACCTGGGCAACCACCGCCTGCACCAGCGGTGGTCCGTCTACGCCGAACGCGCCAAGCGTCCCGTCGTGGCCAACGTCGCCGTGGCCCGCGAGCTCGCCGGGTGGTGCTGGTCCCTGGCCGTGCTGCCGCAGCAGGGCCACCGAAGCTGACCGTGGGGGTCAGCGACCCGGACCGCCAGCGTGAGGAACGATCCGCCACCGGGCTATGAGCAGCCCGGCCCACACGATCCGCGACGTGGGCACGGCCACGCTCGAGGACTAGACCGGCGGTCCCGTTCCCGCCGAACACACGGTCCTGCGGTACCCAGCCCGCGCCTATCAGCCCCGCGCCGGGCATCGGGGGTGGGGGGAAGCCCACCGGATCGCCCGGGTGACGTGGAGGGGTCCCATGGGGCCGCCAGCCGACGCGCCAGCCGACGCGTCAGCCGACGCGCCAGCCGACGGCCCGAAGGCCGGTCGCCCTTCTCGACCGGCGAATCAGGCCTGCGGCGGGAGCGCGTCGCGGTAGAGCGTGTAGACGATCGGCCCCTCGAAGGGCATCCCCATGGCCACCGCGGCGTAGTCGCGATCGCCGGACTCCTCGGCGTCCTCGCGCTCGAACACGCCGAGGTCGGGGTAGGCGAAGACGAGGCGGACCGAGTTCATCTCCCCGGAGAGCCCCGAGAGGACGCGGGGCAGGGCCCACCCCCGCTCGCCCCGATAAGCCCGCCAGCGCTCCGCGGCCTCCAGGAACTCCGCGAAGCGCCCGGCCTGGATCCGTCCGGTGACGTGGACCTCGACGGCCACGGCCCCTCCCTTCCTCGAAGGCGTGCCGGGACGGGCCGCCAGCGCCCGTGCCCTACGTGGGACCTTCCAGCTCCGTCGAGCCGGCTACCACGTCCTTTCGGCACGCTCGGGTGGATGATAGACGGGGCGCTGCTTGGCCGCGTCGCGAAGGCGAGAGGCAAACGGTGATGGGGCTAGAACGCCGCTTCGGGAACCTCCATGAGCGCCTCGTCGGTGTCGTCGAGCATGGTGCGCTCGGCGGTCAGCCGGGGCAGCACCTGGTGGGCGAAGAACCGGGCCGCGGCCACCTTTCCGGTATAGAAGTCTCGGTCGGTGCCGGTGGCCGAGGACAGGGCTTCCAGGGCCACCTCCGCCTCGCGCAGCAACAGCCACCCGATCACCACGTCGCCGGCGGCCATCAGCAGCCGAGTGGTGTTCTGCCCAACCTTGTAGGCCTCCTCCGGACGGGCAACGGAAGCCTGCGCGAAGCCGACCATCGTGGCGACCATGGCCTGGGCCTCGCCGAGCGCCACGCCGAGCAGCTCTCGCTCACGCGTCAGGGAGCCGTCCTCGGCCTGGACGAAGCGGGAGATCTCCCCCGCCAAGGTGCCCAGGGCGCCGAACTGGTCTCGCACGATCTTGCGGAAGAAGAAGTCCAGTCCCTGGATCGCGGTCGTCCCCTCGTACAGGGTGTCGATCTTGGCGTCCCGGATGTACTGCTCCAACGGGTAGTCCATCAGGTAGCCGGAGCCACCGTAGACGGTGAGCATGTCGGCCAGCAGGGCGTACGAGCGCTCGGACCCGACCCCCTTGACCAGCGGGAGCAGCAGGTCGTTCAGGCGGCGGGCCATCGAGGCGTCGGTGCCGGTGGCCTCGGCGATCGCCACCTCGTCCTGGACGGTCGCGGTGTAGAGGACGAGGGCGCGGAGCCCTTCGGCGTACGCCTTGGACGCCAGCAGCAGCCGGCGGACCTCCGGGTGGTGGGTGATCGTGACCCGGGGGCTCGCCTTGTCAGCCTGCCGGGCCAGGTCCGGGCCTTGCACCCGGGTCTTGGCGTACTCCAGGGCGTTGAGGTACCCCGTGGACAGCGTGGCGATCGCCTTGGTCCCGACCATCATGCGGGCGAACTCGATGATGTGGAACATCTGCCGGATGCCGTCGTGCACGTCGCCGACCAACCACCCCACCGCGGGGGCTGTCTCTCCGAAGCTCAGCTCGCAGGTGGTGGATCCCTTCAGCCCCATCTTGTGCTCGACGTTCGTGACGACCACACCGTTGCGCTCGCCCGGTTCTCCGGTGGTCGGGTCGAAGTGGTATTTCGGTACCAGGAACATCGACAGCCCCTTCGTACCAGGACCGGAGCCCTCGGGGCGGGCGAGCACGAAGTGCAGGATGTTCTCCGTCAGGTCGTGCTCGGCGGAGGTGATGAACCGCTTCACCCCATCGATGTGCCAGGTCCCGTCCGGCTGGGGGATCGCCCGGGTCCGGCCGGCTCCGACGTCGGACCCGGCGTCCGGCTCGGTGAGCACCATCGTCGCCCCCCAGGTCCGTTCCACCATGAACCGGGCGATGTCCCGCTGCTCCTCGGTGCCGATCCGGTAGAGCACGTTCGCGAAGCTGCTGCCCGAGGTGTACATGTGCACCGCCGGGTTCGCGCCGAGCACCAGCTCGGAGACGGCCCACCTCAGGCTCGGCGGGCACGGTGTGCCGCCCAGCTCGACCGGTACGTCCAGGCGCCACCACCCGGCGTCCCAGAACGTGTGCCACGCCTGGGACAGTTCGGCCGGCAGGGTGACCTGGTGGGTCACCGGGTCGAACACCGGCGGGTTCCGGTCGGAGCTGACCATCGAGTCGGCGAGGTCCTCGCGGGCGAGCCGGTCGACCTCGGCGAGCACCTCGCGGGCGGTCGCCGGGTCCATCTCGGCGTACGGACCCTCGCCGAGGATCTTGTCCCGGCCGAACACCTCGAAGAGCGCGAACTCGATGTCGCGCAGGTTGGACTTGTAGTGGCCCATGGCCGTGGTCCTCTCTCGACCTGTCCTGCGCCGGCGCGCAGAAACCTACCGGCAGGTAACATCGTGGATGTTACTCCTCGGTAACCATGGGCACCAGGGCGCGTTCCCGGTTCGTCCCGTACCCGCTGGGGTCAGGCGAACCGCAGGATGCTGGCGACCCCGACCACGAGGCAGTAGGCGGCGAAGGGGTAGAGCGTCCGGGTGCGGAACCAGCGGATCAGGAACGCGACCGAGGCCAGGGCACAGACGAAGGCGACCGCAGCGCCCACCACCGCTTGCCCGAGGATCGGGCGTCCGGTCGGGCCCAGCAGCTCGGGCAGCTTCAGCATGCCGGCTGCCAGGATGACCGGGGTAGCCAGCAGGAACGCGAACCGCGCGGCGTCCTCGTGGTCCAGCCCGCGGACCAGCCCGCCGACCATGGTGACCCCCGACCTGCTGATCCCGGCCAGCAGCGCGGTGGCTTGGAACAGCCCGATGCCGAACGCCTCGCGCATCGACAGGGAGAACACGGCGCGCCCGGGGGCCTCGGGGCCGGGGGTGCCCGGTGTGCCCGTCTCGGCCGCATGCACGACCATCGGTCCGGTGCGTCGGTCTCCCCCGGCGGTACGCGAGCGCAGCCGCTCCGCCGCGATGAGCACCAGCCCGTTGATGGTCAGGAAGATCGACGCGGCCAGGGGCTTGGCGAACAGGTGGCGCAGCTCCTTCTCCAGCAGCAGCCCGAGCAGGCCGACCGGGATCGTGGCCACGATGATCAGCCACGCGAGCCGCTCGGCCGATGTGGTGATCCGGCGGGTGCGCAGGGTGGAGAGGAAGGCGCCGACGATGCGCACCCAGTCTCGCCAGAAGAACAGCAGCAGGGCGATCGCCGTCGCCACGTGCAGGGCCACGATGAAGGCCAGGTACGGCGTCGTGTTGCCGTTCCCCTGGGTCACCATCGACTGCCAGCTGCCGCCGATCCAGGCCGGCAGCAGCACGCTGTGCCCCAGGCTGGAAACGGGGAACAGCTCGGTCACCCCCTGGACCAGGCCGAGCACGATCGCCTGCAGATAGGTCAGGGTGCTGCCCACCGGGGTCCCTTCGATGTGAGCGGGTCGAGCCGCCACCCTAGGCCACCGGCGTCACCACTCGTCCGCCTCGCCGATGAACGGCACCAGGCCAGATCATGACGAGGTGCTGAACGTGCTGCTCGCCGTGGTGCCGTTCGCCGTCACCGACAGCCGGTAGGTCCGCCCCGGGGCCAACGGGGCCAGCGGGATGGTCACGACCGAGTGGTTCTGGGCCAGCAGGCTGCGCGCGTCGGCCTGGGTGGCCGGGTCCGGGTTCGTGTAGCTGGTCTCGTCCACCACGCAGACCGGCAGGCTGACGGACCCGGAGGTCAAGGTGGCGCTGGCCGTGGTGATCGGGGTGGCGTTCGGCCCGTAGCTGACCAGCAACGGCAGGCCGACCGGTCGGGTCGTCCAGCTGGTCGGACAGGCGGACAACGGGTTGGGCCACTCGCCCCCCGGGTAGCCCAGCAGCCGGACCGGCGCGGTCGACGACGGCCACACCAGTGGCCAGGTGACCGAGGGTGCGCCGGTGCCCAGCCCCAGGCCCAGGGCGGCATAGGGTGCCTGCGCGTCGTACCCGACGTAGGCCACCGCAGGGTCGAGCATGGCCAGGGCGTGGAACGGTGCGGTCATCCAGGCGTCGATCGCGGCCACCCCGACACCGGCGCCGACCGCCAGGTTGGACTCGATCCCTCCTCGAGCACCGATCCCCGTCCAGTAGGGGCTTGCCGGGTTCTCCACGTGGCTGAAGTCCCCCGAGCCCGCCATGTAGTACACGTGCGCGGCATCGTCCCCGGACAACGTCGCGCTCTGGGTGACCGGGCCGGCCCCGTACTGCCCCCGGTAGGCGTTCAGCGCGACCAACCAGGCCGGTGCGGCGCACGGGGTGAGGCTGGCGACCACCGCCGGTACCGCTCCGGTACCCCCGAGGATCACGATCTGGCTGGGGGAGAGCAGCCCGATCTCGGTGGCGGCGGGGTCCGGCAAGCAGCTCGGGGGGACCAGCAGGAGCGGTGCCTTGGCCAGCGCCGCCGCGACTCCGCCGGCCAGCGCATCGGGGAAGCTCGTGCCGGTGGCCAGGAAGACCTGCGTGGCGCTCGGGTAGAGCTGCTCGGCCAGGGCGGTCGCGGTGCCGTACCGGTCGGCACCGGCGATCCGGGTGACCATCGTCGACATCCGGTCGAGGGCGTGCTCCACCCCGGGCGAGACGGCTCCGGGTCCGCCCATGATGATGATCTGCCTCGGTTCGAGGGCGGTGATCGCCGCGCTCACCGCGGCAGGCAGCGTGTTCCCGGGGACGAGCAGCACCGGGTCACCGGCGGCCCCGGCCGAGGCGCTGGCGGCCAGCGCATCGGCGAACGACGCTCCGGTGGCGAGGTAGACCGCCGGTACGGGGCCGGAGAAGAAGTCCTCGGCGACCGCGACCGCGGTGGCGTACCGGTCGGTGCCGGCCACCCGGGTCACCGGGCCGGTGGTGAGCTGCTGGGCCTGGGTGCGGATCTGCTCGGGCAGGACCGCGGGTCCGCCGAGCAGCACGATCCGCCGGGGTGCCAGTCGCCGTAGCTCGGTGGCCACCTCGGCGGGGATCCCGGTAGGCGGCACCAGCAGTACGGGACCACCGGCGTGGGCGGCGGCCGCCGCTCCGGCCAGGGCGTCGGGGAAGTTCTGCCCGGTGGCCAGGAAAGCCACCGGCACACCCGGGCCGAACGTGGCCGCGGCGACCGCGGCGGCGGTGGCGTACCGGTCGGCCCCAGCCAGCCGAACGATGGTCGCCCCGGCCGCGTGGGCTGCGGGGCTGGGCGTCCCGGCCAGCCCCACGGTGGTGATCAGCAGCAGGCCGACCGCCGCGGCCCAGGTGGACAAGCGTTGCCGGTGGGCTCGGAGGACCCCGGGCGGGTGGGGCATGCGAGGCCTCCCGGTGGTGGGGCGCGCGGACGGCGGGCCGGCGCTGGCCCCGACGGTACCGGACCGATGGCGACGGCGGGTCGACCGTGGCACCGTTCCCACGGGTCGGCGCTACGTTGGAGACCTGCTCGACCCCGAGGCAGGACCCCCGGCATGGGTTTCCTCGGGGCGACGGGGGTTTCCTCGGACCAGGGAGCACGTGAGAGACGGGAGAAGGGCGTGATCATGGAGTACCGCACGCTGGGCGCGACGGGGTGCGTGGTGTCGACGCTGGCCCTGGGCACGATGACGTTCGGCAGCGAGACGGACGCCCCCGGTGCCCACGCCCAGCTCGACCGGTTCGTCGAGGCTGGCGGCACCCTGGTGGACACCGCGGACGTCTACGGTGCGGGGGCGTCCGAGGAGATCATCGGCACCTGGCTGGCCGGACGACCGGCCGACGTCCGTGACCAGGTCGTGCTCGCCACGAAGGGTCGGTTCCCGACCGGACCGGGTCCCAACGATGCCGGGCTGTCCCGCCGCCACTTGACGCGAGCCCTCGAAGCCTCTCTCCGTCGGCTGGGCCAGGACTCGGTCGACCTCTACCAGGTGCACGCCTTCGACCCGTACACGCCCGTGGAGGAGACGCTCCGGTTCCTCGACGATGCCGTCCGATCGGGCAAGGTCCGGTACGTCGGGCTGTCCAACTTCACCGGGTGGTCGCTGACCAAGGCCGTGCACGTGGCCCGGGCTCGTGGACTGGTCGGACCGGTCACGGTGCAGCCGCAGTACAACCTGCTCGCCCGCGAGGTCGAGTGGGAGGTCGTCCCGGCCTGCCAGGACGCCGGGCTCGGACTGCTGCCCTGGTCCCCGCTGGGGGGAGGGTGGCTGACCGGCAAGTACCGCCGGGACACCCCACCGGCTGGAGCGACTCGGCTGGGGGAGGACCCGGGCCGTGGCGTCGAGGCGTACGAGCGTCGTTCGCGGGTCGAGCGCACCTGGCGGGTGCTCGACGCGGTGGCTGGGGTCGCCGAGGCGCGGGGCGTGCCGATGGCCCAGGTGGCGCTGGCTTGGCTGGTCGATCGGCCGGCGGTCACGTCGGTCATCCTCGGGGCGCGGACCGTTGCTCAGCTCGACACCGACCTGGGAGCCGCCGGTGTGCACCTGAGCGAGTCCGAGACGCTGACGCTCGATCTGGCGAGCGACCCCGACGTCGGCGACTACCCGTACGGCGAGCTGGGCGTTGCTCAGCGGGCCCGCAGCATCACGGGTAACGGCTAGCAACGGCTAAGCGGCACCTGGCTCGACCCCTACCGGGGCGTCGAGCAGCCGGAGGACCTGCGCGGCCGGGGCGGGTCGGCCGGTGAAGTACCCCTGCGCCCGGTCGACACCCAGCTCGCGGACCCAGTGCAGGTCTTCTGCGGTCTCCACCCCCTCGGCGACGGTGAGGGCACCAACACCGCGGGCCATGCCGACCACGGCACGCACGATGCTCTCGCTGCGCGGGTGGGTGGCCGCGGCACGGACGAAGGAGCGGTCGATCTTCAGGCTGTGCGGGGCGATGGCCAACAGGCTGCCCAACGTGGCGTACCCGGTCCCGAAGTCGTCCAGCGAGATCCCCACTCCGTGCTCGTCCAGGCTGGCGGTGACGCCGGCGACCTCTCCGGAGCGCAGCAGCGCGCTCTCCTCGGTGAGCTCCAGGCCGAGGAACGCCGGCGGGGCCCCGGTGTCCTCGGTGATCGACAGCAGCCGTTCCACGAGGTCGATCCGGAACTGGCGGGCGGAGATGTTGACCCAGACCTGTGTCGGTGCGACCCAGTCGACGACTTGTCGGCACGCCTGCTCCCAGGCCCACACGGTCAACCGGTCCATGATTCGCTGGTCGGTGACCGCGGGCAGGAAGCTCTCGGCGTCCATCAACCCGTGCTCGGGGTGGTCCCAGCGCAGCAGCGCCTCCACCGCGACGACCTGGCCGTTGCCGAGGTCTCGTTCCGGCTGGTAGTGCAGCAGCAGCTCCCCGGCATCCAGGGCACGCTCCACCGCTTGGCCCACGTCCTGCCGGGTCGAGCGGGGTGGCGACGACCAGTCCTGCGGGTCCAGCACGAGGGTGCCCGAGCTACCCGCCCGCTTGAGGCTGATCATGGCGGCCTCGCCGGCCTGCACCAGGGCGTCGAGGTCCAGGTCGGTGCCGGGGTCGGGGTCGAGGTCCGTGGCCTCGCCGGCGTCGACCGCCTCGACCCGTAGCCCGACGATGGTGGTGGTGGCCGGTCGCGACGCGGTGGGATCGGTGGCCTGTGGTGCGGTGAGCTGCGCCAGGTCCACCGTGCACGCCGCTTCGAGCCGTCCGACGGTGACCTCGGCCTGGGACCGCGGGGTACGCCCGGGCAGCCAGGCCAGGAACTCGTCGGCCCAGAAGTGCGCGAGCACCGCATCGGGCCCCAGGGTCGAGCGCAGGGCCCGCGCCACGGCCTCCAGCACCCGGTCGCCGGTCGGTCGACCGTAGGCCGCGTTGATCCGGCGGATCCCGTCGACGTTGGCGACCACCAGGAGGCCCTGCGGGTCCACGCGCAGCAGCGCACCGATGAGCTGCACGTTCGGTCGCCCACCCCACCGAGGGTCGGTACCACCGAGTGGCGGGGTGGCATCCGGGGTCGGCATCGGCTCGCTCGGCGTCACCGGCCGCAGCACCGCCGCGAAGCGCAGTCGACCGCCGTGGGAGATCGCGCTGACCGACACGTTGAGCAGGTGCAGGGTTCCGTCCCGGTGTCGGACGGGGATCGTACGGGAACGGCCGGCCAGCGCCGCCGCGCCGACCTGCGCGTACCGGTCGAGCAGGTCGTGCGGGGGGCTGGGGTGCATCTCGGGGAGCAGGTTGCCCACGTCGTTGCCCAGCAGCTCGTCAGGCTGGTAGCCCAGGACCCGCGTCACCGACGGGTTGGCGTACTCGACCCGGCCATCGGGTCGGATCACCACGACGGCGTCGAGGAGGCCGTCGAGAAGGATCCGGTGGAACCCTGGTGCCGAGTTCGTGTCGTCCACCTCCTCGCCCGCGGTGCCCGTTGCCGGGTCGTCACGTCGTGAGCGACGCCCGTCACCGCTAGGAGAGGGGGCGTGCCCCGGCGCGGCGAGCGTACCGGGGGGCGTGGTGAGCAGCGTTGTCGGTGGGGACAGGGATCGGGTGTGTTTCAGCAAACGTACGACTGTCGGGTACCTGCGGGGGCTCAACGGCCGGCAAGGTCGGCCAGCAGGTGGTGGGCTGCCCGGCGACCTTGAGCCATGGCCTCGACCACGGTCGAGGGTCCGACCAGGCCATCTCCGGCCAGGTACACCCCGGGCTGCCGCGCCTGTGCCGCGGCGTCGAGCCGGGCCTCGCGTACCAGCGCCAGCCGTCCGACCGGCAGGTGGCGGGCGAACGAGGGGGTGAGCTCCGGGCGCAGGCCGCTGGCGATCCACCGACGATCCGGGAAGTCCGGTGCACTGGCGCGCAACGGGGTTCCCGGTGCCGCGGCGGCCATCGCCGGATCGACCCGGTACCCCATGGCCATGACGACCAGGTCCGCCTCGAGCTCGGTCGGAGCGCCGTCCACGACGTGCGGAAGCCGGTCCGCACGGTCCTGCCGGGTCGCCCGCAGCGTCGCGCAGATCCGACCGGCATCGGCCTCGGTCAGCTCGCTCACCGTGGTCTGGAAC